>CALKJX010000301.1 GCA_937995555.1 uncultured Elioraea sp. | reverse complement strand
GCGCGCGTGCACGCGGCCGGCGCCAAGCCGCTCGCGGTCGGCGGCGACCATTCCGTCACGCTCCCGATCCTGCGCTCGCTCGGCCGCGACCGCCCGCTCGGCCTCGTGCACATCGACGCGCATGCCGACACCGCGGGAATGCAAGAGGGCACGAAGTTCCATCATGGCGGACCGTTCCGCGAGGCGGTGCTGGCAGGCGTGCTCGACCCCGCGCGCACGATCCAGATCGGCATCCGCGGCGGCGCGGGCTGGCTCTGGGAGTTCTCCTACGATAGCGGCATGACCGTGATCGCGATGGACGAGGTGGACCGCATCGGCATCGCCGGGGTGATCGAGCGCGCGCGGAGCGTGATCGGCGACGGCCCGGCCTATCTGTCCTTCGATGTGGACGCGCTCGACCCGGCCTTCGCCCCCGGCACGGGCACGCCCGAGGCGGGCGGGTTCACGACGCGTGAGGCGATCGCTCTGCTGCGCGGGCTCGCCGGGCTCGACATCGTCGGGGGCGACGTGGTCGAGGTCGCGCCGCAGTACGACGCGACGACGGTCACGGCACAGGCGGGCGCGCAGATTCTGTTCCAGATCCTCTGCCTCATGGTGCTGGCTCCGGGCTATCGGCCGCGCTGACGCGGGCGGCGCCGCGCCGCGATGCCGCCTGCCTGCACGCCGCCTCGGTCGGCGGCATCAGGGGGGCGAGGGTCACCATCGGCAGCCGACCCTCGGTATCCTCCGCGACGGGCCGCTGCCGGCCCACCATCTTGCCGGCGGCGTCGAAACGGCGTTCCGCCCCAGGTGCCGCGAACAGGGCAATGACCTGGAGAGGATCCCGCCGGTACTCGTCGCTGCCTTGCACTTGCCCGTGAGCACGGCTTGCACGTCGTCAGGACGGACCGTCCCGCCGGGTGTCTTGCCGAGGCGGTCATCCGGACCCGTGGGCGAAGCATGGTCGCGCTGCGCCGTGAGCGGATGGCTGGGGGGGCGCGGCACGCCCGGACCTGGGACCGTTCCGGCACGGCCGGGCCTGACGGACGCAGGGTGCGACCGCCCGCCGTATCAGCCGCGCCCCGCGGGTGTAGGCCCGGCGCGGATACCGATCGCCCGTTCGCGTCGCCTGGACGCAACGCCCGGGCTGTCGTTCACTGCGTGGCCGATCCGGAGACCAGCCATGATCGACCACCGCCGCAGGAACGCTCCCGTCATCCGCGCGCCGCGCGGGTCGATGCTGAGCGCCCGGTCATGGACCACCGAGGCGCCGCTCCGGATGCTGATGAACAATCTCGACCCGGAGGTGGCCGAGCGCCCGGACGACCTGGTCGTCTATGGCGGCATCGGCCGCGCCGCGCGCGACTGGCGGAGCTTCGACACGATCGTCTCGGTGCTGAAGCGGCTGGACGAGGAGCACACGCTGCTGGTGCAGTCGGGCAAGCCGGTCGGCGTGTTCCCCACGCATCCCGACGCGCCGCGCGTGTTGATCGCCAACAGCAATCTCGTACCGGCCTGGGCGAGCTGGGAGCATTTCAACGCGCTCGATCGGCTCGGGCTGATGATGTACGGGCAGATGACGGCAGGCTCCTGGATCTATATCGGCAGCCAGGGGATCGTGCAGGGCACCTACGAGACCTTCGCCGAGGTCGGGCGACGCCATTACGGTGGCGATCTGGGCGGGAAGTGGATCCTCACCGCGGGCCTCGGCGGCATGGGGGGCGCGCAGCCGCTCGCCGCCGTCTTCGCCGGTGCCTCGCTGCTGGCGATCGAGTGCCAGCCCAGCCGGATCGAGAAGCGTCTCGCGACCGGCTATGTCGACGTCTGGGCCAAGGATCTCGACGAGGGTCTGGCCATGATCCGCGATGCCTGTGCCAGGCGCGCGGCGATCAGCGTCGCGGTGCTGGGCAATGCGGCCGAGCTGCTCCCCGAACTCGTCCGCCGCGGCGTGCGCCCCGATGCCGTGACCGACCAGACGAGCGCGCATGATCCGGTGAACGGCTACCTGCCGGCGGGCTGGACGCTCGCCGAGTGGGAGGAGCGGCGCGTGTTCGACCCGGCCGGCACGGCGGCGGCGGCGAAACGTTCGATGGTGGCGCATGTGCAGGCGATGCTGGATTGGCACCGCATGGGCGTGCCCGTGCTCGACTACGGCAACAACATCCGCCAGATGGCGAAGGACGAGGGGCTGGCCGACGCCTTCGCCTTCCCGGGTTTCGTGCCGGCCTATATCCGCCCGCTGTTCTGCCGCGGCATCGGGCCGTTCCGCTGGGCCGCGCTGTCGGGCGACCCGGAGGACATCCGCCGTACCGATGCGCGTGTGCGCGAGCTGATTCCCGACGATCCGCATCTGCATCGCTGGCTCGACATGGCCGAGGCACGGATCAAGTTCCAGGGCCTGCCCGCGCGCATCTGTTGGGTGGGCCTCGGTCAGCGCCACCGCCTTGGCCTCGCCTTCAACGAGATGGTCGCGACCGGAGAGCTGTCCGCGCCGATCGTGATCGGGCGCGATCATCTCGACAGCGGCTCGGTCGCGAGCCCCAACCGCGAGACCGAGGCGATGCTCGACGGATCGGATGCGGTGTCAGACTGGCCGCTGCTGAACGCCCTGCTGAATTGCGCCTCGGGGGCCACCTGGGTGTCGATCCATCACGGCGGCGGCGTCGGCATGGGGTATTCGCAGCACGCCGGGATGGTGATCGTTGCCGACGGCACCGCCGCGGCGGCGAAGAGGCTTCAGCGGGTGCTCTGGAACGATCCGGCCACCGGCGTGATGCGTCACGCGGACGCGGGCTACGACCTCGCGGTCGCCTGCGCGCGCGAATACGGGCTCGATCTACCGATGCTCGATCGCCGGGCGGCTAGTGATGCCGCGTCAGCGTGTGCGCCGTGAGGGTCTGCTCGACCGCGGGGAAGTCGGCGTGGATGCCGCAGGCGGCAAGGTGTGCGAACAGCGCTCGCACCAGCGGCAGGTTGGCCGTGGCATCGGCGCTGTCGGGCAGATGTTCCCAGCCGGAGAAGCCGGTCGCCTTGCCGAGCGTCATGTAGACGGCATGGCGGATCGGCTTCGGCTCGCGCGGGGTGCTACCCTGCTTGCGGATCGCCTCGCGCCGCTCCAGCATGGCGCGGGCGCGATCGGCCATGGCGCGTTCCAGGGTCCGGCCGGCCGCCTGGTTCGCTGCCGTGCCGATCGCCATCAGGCGCACATGCGTCAAGCCGTCGAGCGCTCCTGCCGTCTTCGGGAACACGTGATCGATGTTGAACCCGGTGGTCGGGCGCCCGGCCAGGCCGAGCCAGCCGCGCGCGAAGACGTCGAACAGGTCGCGATAGCTGGACACCCGGGGATCGACCCACAGTTCGGGCCCGGCGGGATCGACCCAGACGAACGCACGAGCGATCGGGTGGGCGCCAAGCGTCTCGAGCCGGCCGCTGCTGCGCGGCATCAACGGATGCTCCTTGGCGCGCCGGAACGGCTCGATGCTCGTGACGCCGATCCAGGCGTCGCCCGGCCTGCGCGGGCAATGGCGATCGAGCCCCATCTGCTGCACCAGGGCGCGCACCTGTCGTCGCAGCGGTTCGGGCCAGTCCTTCATGACGGACGAATACCATGAAGAGACCGCCGCATGGGTGAAGAACCGCACACTCCTCGCCCGATCCCATCCGGCCGGGCCAGCCTCGCGGACTGGCGCGCGGTGCGCGATGGCGCCCCGGCGGTGCTCGCCGACGGATGGCGCGCACCGATCCAGGCCGCAGCGGACACCGTTGCGGCAGCAGTGGCTCGCGGCGAGGTCGTCTACGGCATCAATACGGGCTTCGGGAAACTCGCCTCGACGCGCATCGGGCCCGAGGCGCTGGCACAGCTTCAGCGCAACATCGTGCGCAGCCACGCCGCCGGCACAGGCCCGGCGCTGCCTGACCGCGTGGTCCGCCTCACCCTGGCGTTGAAGGCGGCAAGTCTCGCGCGCGGCCACTCCGGCGTGCAGCCCGCGACCATCGCGGCGCTGCTGGGGCTGCTCGCTGCCGACGTGCTGCCCGTGATCCCGGCGCAGGGTTCGGTCGGCGCCTCGGGCGATCTCGCCCCGCTCGCCCATCTCGCCCTGGTGCTGATCGGCGAGGGCGAGGCACGCCTGCCGGACGGACGGGTCGCCGCCGGCGCGGAGGCGCTGCGCGAAGCGCGTGTCGCCCCGCTCGAACTCGGGCCGAAGGAGGGGCTTGCGCTGCTGAACGGCACGCAGGTCTCGACCGCGCTCGCGCTCGACGCGCTGTTCGCGATCGAGGACGCCTTCGCCGCCGCCCTCGTCACCGGCGCACTCAGTGTGGACGGCGCGCGCGGGTCGGACACGCCGTTCGATCCACGGATCCAGGCCGTACGCGGCCATGCGGGGCAGGCCGAGGTCGCCGCCGCGCTGCGCGCCCTGCTGGCCGGCAGCGCGATCCGCGAGAGCCACCGCGTCGGCGATCCGCGCGTGCAGGATCCGTATTCGCTGCGCTGCCAGCCGCAGGTGATGGGTGCGATCCTCGACCTGATCCGCACCGCCGCGGCGATGCTCGCGACCGAGGCGAACGCGGTCAGCGACAACCCGCTCGTGTTCGCCGAGACCGGCGAGATCCTCTCGGGCGGCAATTTCCACGCCGAGCCCGTCGCCTTCGCCGCCGACATGCTCGCCCTCGCGGTGGCCGAGACCGGCAATCTCGCCGAGCGGCGCATCGCCCTGCTGACCGATCCGGTGATGACCGGCCTGCCAGCCTTTCTCGCCCCCGATCCGGGGCTGCATTCGGGCTTCATGCTGGCGCAGGTGACCGCGGCCGCGCTCGCCGCCGAAACCAAGGCGCTCGCCGCGCCACGCAGCATCGACACGATCCCGACCAGCGCCAATCAGGAGGATCACGTCAGCATGGCCACGGGCGCCGCCCTCAGGCTGGGCGCGATGGCCGGCAACGTCGCCACGATCATCGGCATCGAGGCGCTGCTCGCGGCCCAGGCGGTCGAGTTCCATCGGCCGCTGCGTTCCTCCGACACGCTTGAGCATGCGATCGCGCTCCTGCGGGCGCGCGTCCCGCGCTGGACCGAGGATCGCGCCATGGCCCCCGACATCGCCGCCGCGCGCGCGCTGGTCGAGGACGGTGCGCTCGTGTCGCTCGCGCCGCTCGCCCTGCCGTCGTCCTGCCGCTGACGGCGCCGGCGAAGGGGGCTGGTCCGGGCCGGGCGCCGGTCTATCATCTGCCGCCGGTCGGGCGGAGGCGCCGGGACGGCGCAAGGACACGGGGGACGAGAATGAAGCGACGCAACGTGATGACGGGGGCCGCGCTCGGCGCGGCCGCACTCGCCACGCCTGCCCTGGCGCAGGGGCGAATGGAGTGGCGCATGGTGACCTCCTGGCCGATGAACCTGCCGGGACCGGGCACGGCGGCGACCAAGCTTGCCGAGCGGATCAGTGCGCTCTCGGGCGGGCGACTGACCATCCGGCTGTTCGCGGCCGGCCAGATCGTGCCGGCTCTCGGCGTGTTCGACGCCGTCAGCCAGGGCACGGCCGAGCTCTACCACTCGGTGCCGGCCTATTGGCTCTCGAAGCTGCGCGGCATCGGCTTCTTCGGCAGTTTTCCGTTCGGACTCACCGCGCAGGAGCAGTCCGCCTGGATCAACCATGCCGGCGGCCAGGCGCTCTACGACGAGGCCTATGCGCGGTTCGGGCTGAAGCCGTTCCTGTGCGGCAATTCGGGTCCGCAATGGATGGGCTGGTTCCGCCGCGAGATCCGCAGTGTGGACGACTTCCGCGGCCTGCGTTTCCGCACCGCGGGGCTCGGCGGCGAGATGTACCGCCGCGCCGGCGCGACCGTCGTCACGCTGCCCGGCGGTGAGATCTTCCAGGCGCTGCAATCGGGGACGATCGACGCGGCCGAATTCATCGGCCCCTGGTCGGACTCGCCGCTCGGCTTCCACCAGGTGGCGAAGAACTACTACTGGCCCGGCGTGCAGGAGCCGTCCTCGGCCGAGGAGTGCGGCGTGAACAAGGCGGCCTATGACCGGCTGCCGGATGACCTCAAGCTCGCCATCAAGGTCGCCTGCCAGAGCCTTCACGACGAGGTGGTCACGGAGTACGACCACCGCCACGCGGTGACGCTGCGCCAGCTTGTCGCCCAGCACGGCGTGGTGGTGCGCGAGGCGCCGCGCGACCTGCTGATCGCGCTCGGCAATGCCGCGGGCGAAGTGGTGAAGGAGCTGCGCGAGGACCAGGACCCGCTCACCAGAAAGATCGCCGAGGCCTACATCGCCTTCCGCAACCTCTCGGCCGAGTACATGACCTACAGCTATGCCGGGCAGTTCAACAGCCGCGGCCTGCCGATCCGCTGGAGTTGACGCGCGCCGGGCCGGGGGCGATCCCCGGCCCGTCCGCTGGACACGAGGACACGCCATGAACCGACGCTCCGTCTTCCGCGCCGGCGCAGCGGCCGCGGCCGCCCCATTCGCTGCGCCCGCGATCGCGCAAGGTCGCATCGAGTGGCGCATGGTCACCGCCTGGCCGCGCAACCTGCCGGGGCCCGGCACGCAGGCGCAGCGCGTCGCCGACCGCATCACGCAGTTGACCGGCGGGCGCATCACCGTGCGCCTGTTCGCCGCGGGCGAGATCGTCCCGCCCTTCGGCGTGTTCGACGCGGTGAGCCAGGGTACGGTCGATCTCTACCACGCGACACCCCATTTCTGGTTCAGCCGCTCGCGCGCGGCCGCGATCATCGGCAGCTTCCCGTTCGGACTGACCAACAACGAACTGATTTCGTGGCTGCGCTACGCCGGCGCACAGGAGCGCTACGACGAGCTCTATGCGCGCTTCAACATGAAGCCCTTCATCTGCGGCAATTCGGGGCCGCAATGGACCGGCTTCTTCCGGCGCGAGCTTGCGACCCCCGACGACTTCCGCGGCCTGCGCTTCCGCGCCGGCGGGCTGATCGGCGCGGTCTACCAGCGGCTCGGCGCGGCCGTGCAGCAGATGCCGGTGGGCGAGGTGTTCCAGGCCCTCCAGGCCGGCACGATCGACGCCGCCGAGTTCGCCGGGCCGTGGTCGGACGGGCCGCTCGGCTTCGGCCAGGTCGCGCGGTTCTACTACCAGCCCTGCGGCCAGGAGCCCTCGGCCAGCCTGGAGACGGTGATCCACAAGCCGCGTTTCGATGCGCTGCCGGATGACCTCAAGCTCGCCGTGCGCTTCGCCTGCGAGAGCATGAACGAGGAGAGCATCGCCGAATGGGATCACCGCAACCCGCTCGCGTTGCGCGAGATGGTCGAGCGCCAGGGCGTGCAGGTGCGTGCCGTGCCCGAACCGATCGTCAAGGCGATGGCCGACGCGGCCTGGGCGGTGATGCGGGAACTCCGCGAGGACCAGGACCCGCTGAACCGCTCGATCATCCAGTCCTACATCGAGTACCGCAACCGCGCGGTCGAGTTCGCCGGTCTCGCCTACACGCCGACCAACGCCGGCCGCGCGCTGTTGCCGTGGGCCTGATCGCCGCGATCGCGCGCGCGCTCGACCGCGTTTCCGACACGGTCGGGCGCGTGGTGATGTGGCTCGCCGTCCTGCTGGTGCTGACGCAGCTCGCCGTGGTGGTGCTGCGCTACGGTTTCTCGACCAGCTTCATCCAGCTCCAGGAGAGCGTGATCTACACCCACGCCGCCCTGTTCATGCTGGGCATCGCCTTCACCATGCTGCACGAGGGCCATGTGCGCGTGGACATCCTCTATGCGGACATGACGCCGCGGCGGCGCGCATGGATCGACCTGATCGGCGTGCTGGTCGCGGTGATCCCCTTCGCGGTGCTGGTGCTCTTGACCTGCTGGCCCTTCGTCGCCGCCTCCTGGCGCATCCGCGAGGGTGCGATCGCCTATGGCGGACTGCCGTTCCAGTATCTGCTGAAGTCGCTGATTCCCGCCATGTCCGTGCTGCTGCTGATCGCCGCGGCGGCGCATCTCTGCCGCTGCGTGCTGACGATCGCAGGACAGCGCGCCGATCACCGCGAGGGCGCGCACGTCGCGGACGCGGCCTGAGCATGGGCAGCGTGCTCGGCGGCGTGCTCGACATCCTGATGTTCGCCACGCTCTGCGCGGCGATCCTGACCGGCTTCCCGGTGGTGTTCATCCTCACCGGCACGGCGCTGCTCTACGGCCTGCTCGGCTGGGCCTTCGGCGTGTTTTCGCCGGCGCTGCTCGGCGCGCTGCCGCCGCGGATCTTCGGCACCATGACCTCGGAGGTGCTGGTCGCGATCCCGCTCTTCGTCTTCATGGGCATCATGCTCGAGCGGTCGAAGATCGCCGAGGAGCTGCTCGAGACCATGGGGCGGCTGTTCGGCGCGGTGCGCGGCGGGCTCGCGGTCAGCGTGTCGGTTGTCGGAGCCTTGCTCGCGGCCTCCACCGGCATCGTCGGCGCGACCGTGGTGACGATGGGGCTGATGGCGCTGCCGGCGATGCTGCGCAACCGCTATGACGCGGGTTTCGCCTGCGGCACGATCTGCGCCGCCGGCACGCTCGGCCAGATCATCCCGCCCTCGACCGTGATGGTGATCCTCGGCGAGATCATCTCGGCCGCCTACCAGCAGGCGCAGCTCGCGCAGGGCAGGTTCTCGATCATGACGGTCAGCGTCGGCCAGCTCTTCGCCGGCTCGCTGCTGCCCGGGCTGGTGCTGGTCGCACTCTACATCGTCTACCAGCTCATTGTGGCCTGGGTCCGCCCCGAGATCGCGCCGGCGCTGCCGCCGGACGCGCGCGGGCGGGTGACGCGCGGCGAGATCCTGGGCGCGCTCGTCCCGCCGATCGTGCTGATCGTCTCGGTGCTCGGCTCGATCCTCGGCGGCATCGCAACCCCGACCGAGGCCGCCTCGGTCGGCGCGGCCGGGGCGACGTTGCTCGCCGCGCGCCGGCTCTCGCCCGCCTGGTGGCCCCCGATCCTCGGCTTCGTCGCGGTGGTCGGGCTCGTCACCTTGGCCTCGCTGTTCGACCTCCGGCTTGGCCGCGCCGCTGCGACGCTCGCCGAGCGCGTCGCGATCGGCGGCGCCGCGCTCTGCACCGCCGGGCTCGGGGTCGCGCTCGCGCATGCGCTCTGGCTCACGCTCCGCTCCGGCGTGCTCGCGGGCGTGGCGCGCTCGACCATGACGATCACCGCGATGATCTTCGCCATGCTCATCGGTGCCACCCTGTTCGCGCTGGTGTTCCGCGGCCTCGGCGGCGACGACATGGTGCATGCCGCGCTCTCCGGCCTGCCGGGCGGCACGGGCGGTGCGATCGCGGCGGTGATGGGGGTGATCTTCGCGCTCGGCTTCTTCCTCGACTTCGTCGAGATCGCGATCATCGTGATCCCGATCGTCGGACCCATCATCCTGCAGATGGACGTCGATCCGGTCTGGTTCGGCGTGCTGATCGCGGTGAACCTGCAGACGTCGTTCCTGACCCCGCCTTTCGGCT
Organism: uncultured Elioraea sp.; assembly: GCA_937995555.1. GTDB lineage: Bacteria > Pseudomonadota > Alphaproteobacteria > Acetobacterales > Acetobacteraceae > Elioraea. Next base: position 2,684 of record CALKJX010000301.1, on the reverse strand, counting down.
TCTCGCTGTTCTATCTCCGCGGCGTCGCTTCGCGCGAAGTGCGCACCGCCCACATCTATCGCGGCGTCGCCCCCTTTGTCGCACTTCAGCTGCTCGGCCTTGGCCTGACCGCGGTCCACCCGCCGCTCGCCACCTGGCTGCCGCGCGTCCTGTTCGGACGCTGAGCGTCGCGGCGCTTGCCGCGTTTCGCCCCGCACGTCTAGCCTCGGCACCATGGACGGGCCGGGACGCGACAGCGACGCCTCGGAAGTGATCGACCTTGCGGTCGACCCGCGCCAGGCGCGGCTCGCCGCGCGACGGCGCTTCCGCCGGGTGATCGCGCCGTTCCTCGCGGCCGCCCTGCTGATCGGGGCGACGCTCGGCGCGATCGCGGTGGTCCATGTGATCAGCCGCGATGATGCGCTGCGCCTGGCCGACGGCGTGCTCGATGCGCTCGAGAAGCGGATCGCGACCGAGGCCCAGGGATGGCTCGGCCCGGCGGGAGGGGTGGCGATGCTGCTGCGCGAGATCCAGCAGAGCGGCATCTTCCGCGAGGACGTGCTGCTGGTCGAGCCGATCGGGGCGGCCCTGCTGCGCAGCGTGCCGCAAGTCGCCAGCATCTATGCCGGCAGCATGCGCGGCGACTTCATCATGCTGCGTCGGAACGAGCTGGGCGGGATCGACTCCCGCGTCATCATGACCCGACCGGAGCGGAGCGCGGTCTTCACGACGCGCGATGCCGCGGGGCGCGTGCTCAGCTCGGTCGCCGACCCGACGGACAGCTTCGATCCGCGCACCCGGCTGTGGTTCCAGGGCGCGCTCGAGGCGGACGGCGTGCACTGGACCAACATCTACGTCTTCTTCTCCGACCGTGTGCCGGGGCTGACGGCCTCGCTCGCCTTCCGCGACCGGCGCGGCACCGTACGCGGCGTGTTCGGCGTCGATGTCCGGCTCGACACGCTGAGCGCGCTCCTGGCGCGGCTCGATATCGGCGTGGGTGGCCGCGCCATGATCATCGACGGTGCGGGCCAACTCGTCGCCTTCCCGGAGGTCGAGCGCACCGTGCGCGAGGGCGACGGCACGCTCGCCCCGGTCCGGCTCGACGAACTCGGCGATCCGGTGCTGACGCGGGCCTTCGACGTGTTCCGCATCGAGGGGCCCGGGCGCGGTCGGATCCAGGTCGGGGGACGGTGGTGGCTCACCATCGCCGCCCCCCTGCCGGGCGTCACCGGCCGTGACTGGTCGGTGCTGATCGTCGTCCCGGAAGAGGCCTATGTCGGCTTCGTCGGCCGCAACACACGGATCGCGCTCGCCGCCGCCGCCGTGATCGCGCTGCTGGCGCTGCTGCTCGCCGGGCTGCTGGTGCGCCAGGGCCTGCGCGCCGACCGCATCGCGCGGCGGCTGCAGGCGCAGGGACGCGCCTTCGCCGCCCAGTCTAGCGCCTTCGCCGCGCTCGCCGACGCCGGTCAGACGGAGGGGGCGGGCGCCCGGCCGCTGCTGGAGACCGTCGCGCGCGCGCTCGGCGCGCACCGCGTCAGCCTCTGGCGCCTTGGCATGACCGGGCAGTCGCTGCGCTGCGAGGACGGCTTCGATGCACTGGGCCGCCCGGCCATCACCGGCACGCGGCTCGATGGAGCGGACATTCCCGAGGCCTTTGCGGCGCTGCTTGCGGGCCCGCTCGACCTGCCGGATGCGGCAGCGGACCCACGCCTTGCCGCCCTCGCCAAGGGCTATCTGCAAGCGGCTGGTACGCGCGCGCTGCTGTCGGTGCCGATCCGTCGCGGTGAGGAGACCGTGGGTCTGCTCTGGGTCGAGGACCGCGCCGCCGATCTCGAGGGCGCCGAGGGCTTCGCCCGCGCCGCCGGCAGTCTGCTCGCGCCGCGCCTCGCGCCTCGTGCCGCATCGGCGCGGCAGCTGGCCGAGCCGGTCCGCCTCGCGGTCGGCGCCGAGGCCGCGCCGGCGGCGGCACGCCGGCTGCCCGGCGATGGACTGCTCGGCGCGCAGCGGACACGCGTGTTCCTGAACCGTTTGGCCGAACGCCGTCTCGGCGAGCGCGGGCTCGCCGCTGAACTGTTCCGGGACATCACCGTTCTCGTGGTGCACTTCGCCGACCCGGTAGCGCTCGCCGAAGCAGCGCCCGGTGAGGCGAGGGCGCCGCTCGCCGACCAGGCCATGCGGGTGCTCGAGCAGGTGGGGGCTGCGCACGGCATCGCCTATCTGCGCGTGCTCGGCGAAGCGGCACTCGCCGCGGACGGCTTCGAGGGTGGCGGCCAACGGGCCGGCGCGATGGCTGCGGCCGCGCTCGAACTCCAGGATCGCCTCGCCGGCCTGTTCCACGCGGCCGATCAGCGACCGGCGTTCCGCATCGGCCTCGATACGGGGACGGCCATCGGCAGCGCCGTGGGTGATGCGACACCCACCTACAATATCTGGGGCGAGGCGGTGCGGGGCGCGACCGCGATGGCGGAGGCCGCGCCCGAGGCCGGCATCCACGTCACCGAAACGACACGCGCGCTGCTCGGCGAGGCGTTCCTGCTGCGCCCGCGCGGGCAGTTCTGGCTCGACGGTGCGGGTGAAATGACGACCTTCCTGCTGACGGGACAGGCGTGACAGCGCGCGCGGCCAGGCTCGGCAGGCCCATCCCGGTGCGGCGCCTCCTCGCGGCGACCGGCGACGCCGTGCTCGGCACGCTGCGCTGGCCGTGC
>CALKJX010000300.1 GCA_937995555.1 uncultured Elioraea sp. | reverse complement strand
GATCAGCAGCGTGTCGCCCGAGCGGACGACCTCTACTGCCTCGTCCGCCGTCACCCGTCGCATCGCTCGCCCGCCGTCCGATTTCTCGCGCGCAAGGCTAGCGACGCCGCGCCGAGGGGGTCAATCTGGCGCCGCGGCATGGCGCCCGGAGGACGAGGCATGGACGGCGAGGTGCGGCTGGAGGTGACGGACGGTGTGGCCGAGCTGGTGCTCGACCGGCCGGCGAAGCACAACGCGGTGACGCCGGCGATGGCGGCGGCGATCGCCGAGCACGCGCGCCGGATCGACGCGGACGATGCCATCCGCGCCGTGCTGCTGCGCGGCGCCGGGACGCGCGCCTTCTGCGCCGGCAGCGATCTCAACGCGCTCGCGGGCTATCCGGATGCGTGGTCGTTCCGCAACCGCGTGGTGTACGAGGCGGCGATCCGCGGCATCCGCAAGCCGGTGGTGGCGGCGCTGAAGGGCTGGGCGCTCGGCGGCGGGGCGGAGATGGCGCTCGCCTCGGATCTGCGCATCGCGGCGCGCTCGACGCGCATCGGCTTCCCGGAAGTGACGCGCGGCTGGGTCGGCGGCGGCGGGGCGTCGCAGATGCTGCCGCGGCTGATCGGCTACGGGGCCGCGATGCGGCTGCTGCTCACCGGCGAGCCGGTCGATGCCGAGGAGGCGCTGCGGCTGCGTCTGGTCGAGCAGGTGGTGGAGGATGGCGCGGAGGAGGAGGCCGCGCGGGCGCTCTGCCGCAAGCTCGCGGGGTTCAGCCCGATCGCCGTGCAGGCGGTGAAGGCGGCCGTGCGCCAGGCGCTGGAGGCGCCGCTCTCGGCCGGGCTCGCCTACGAGAACGAGATGAACGTGCTCTGTTTCGCCGCCGGCGATCACCGCGAGGGCATCCGCGCTTTCGCCGAGAAGCGCGACGCCGCGTTCAGGCGCTAGGCGCGCGCCACACCATCATGTCGTTCTCGCCCCGCTGCACCACCTCGCCGCGCTGATTCGTCAGCGTGACCTCGATCGTGACGATGCCCCGATCGGGCTTCCTGGTCTCGCGCTTGCCGACCACGCGGATGCGCGCGGCGATGCGGTCGCCGATCAGGATCGGCCCGGTGAATGTCCAGCGCCAGCCGAGCGAGACGATCGCCGCGAGCCGTACGGCGGCACGGTTCTTCAGCCCGTCCGCGAGGGCGAGGCCGAGCAGCCCGTGCGCGACGCGGCCGGCATAGCCGATCGAGCGCGCATAATCGTCATCGACGTGCAGCTCGTAGAAATCGCCCGTCAGTCCGGCGAAGCCCAGCACGTGGTGCTCGGACACGGTGATGCCGGGAGTGTCGTAGGTGAGCCCGACCTCGATCGCCTCGTAGCGGAGCGCCTCGCTCATAGCCGGTGCAGATGCAGCCCGCCGTCGATGTGGAACGCATCGCCGGTGGTGAAGGGCAGGTCGCCGGCGGCCAGCGCCGCGATCGCACCGCCGACATCCTCCGCCTCGCCCCAGCGGCGGATCGGCGAGAGCCCGGCCTCGATGCGCGCGGCGTAGCGCTCGGCCACCGGGGCGGTCATGTCGGTTCGGATGACGCCGGGGCGGATCTCGTGCACCGCGATCCCGGCCTCGGCGAGCCGCACCGCGAAAAGCTTCGTCACCATCGAGACGGCGGCCTTGGAGACGCAGTACTCGCCCCGATCCACCGCCGGCATGAACGCGTTCGCCGAGGAGACGAACAGCAGCGAGCGCGGGCCGCGCCGGGGCGCATCGGGCGCGACCATGCGCCTTGCCGCGGCCTGGGCGAGGAAGAACGCGCCGCGCGCGTTCACGTTCAGGCAGCGGTCGAACGACGCTTCGGTGACGTCGAGCAGATCGCCGCGCGCCATGGCACCGACACCCGCGTTGTTGACCAGACATTCCAGCCCGCCGAAGGCGTCCCAGGCGGCCTCGACGAGTGTGGCGTGCGCCGTGCTGGCCGCCACGTCGGCGCGCAGGAAGCGGAACGATCCGCCGGCCGCGATCACCGCCGCCCCGGTCTCGGCCGCACCGTCATCCGACAGATCGGCGCCGACCACATCGAAGCCGCGCGCGGCCAGCGCCGCGCAGGTGGCGCGGCCGATCCCCCGGCGCGCGCCGGTGACGAGGGCCGCGGGTCTCATGCGAGCAGGTGGCGCGCCATGATCATGCGCTGGATCTGGTTGGTGCCCTCGTAGATCTGCGTGATCTTGGCGTCGCGGTAGAGCCGCTCGACCGTCACGCCGCGGATATAGCCCGATCCGCCGTGGATCTGCACGGCATCCGCCGTGCGCGCCACGGCCGCGTCGGACGCGAAGCACTTGGCGAAACTCGCCTCCAGCGTCGCGCGCCGTCCGGCATCGAGCAGCCGTGCCGCGTGGCGCACCATCAGCCGTGCGGCGTGCGTGTCCTTCGCCATGTCAGCGATCATCCACTGCACGGCCTGGAACTCGGCGATCGGCTTGCCGAACTGCACCCGCTGCTTCGCATGGGCGATGCTCTCCTCGAGTGCGCGCTGGAGAATCCCGACCGCGAGCGCGCCGATGCCGACACGGCCCTTGTCCAGCACGCTCATCATCAGGTGGAAGCCGCGCCCGTCCTGGCCCAGCAGGGCATCGGCCGGCAGGCGCACATCCGCGAATGACAGGCCGCCGACCGGCGAGGCGCGCTGGCCCATCTTGTGCTCGGCGCGCAGGCGGGTGACGCCGGGTGCGTCGAGCTCGACCAGGAACACGGCCATGCCGCGATGCCCCGCCTCTGGGTCGGTGCGCGCCAGCACGACGGCGAAGTCGGCGAGCGGCGCCATGTGGATCCAGAGCTTGCTGCCGTTCAGCACCCAGCCCGCGCCGTCGCGTCGCGCGGTTGTCTTCAGCGCCGCGAGGTCGGAGCCTGCGCCCTCCTCGGTCAACGCATAGGCGCAGCGCCGCTCGCGCGCGAGCAGCGGGCGGAGGTAGCGCGCCTGCTGCGCGGGCGTGCCGTGGTCTGCCAGCAGCGTCGCGACCAGTTCCACCAGGCCGACCTGATCCGCGACCGAGGCATAGCCGCGCGCGAGCTCCTCCATCACCACCGCATAGGCGAGTGCGCCGGCGCCCGTGCCGCCGAGCGACTCGGGCAGGGTGATGCCGAACAGGCCGAGGGACGCGATCTCGCGGTAGAGGTCCTCGGGGCAGGTTTCCGACTCGTCGAGCTCGCCCGCGCGCGGGAACACGCGCGCGTCGGCGAAGCGCCGCACGGTGTCGCGCAGCTGGGCCAGCGATGCGTCAAGCTCGGGATCGTCGGTCGCGATTGCACCGTCCGGCATCACGTTTCCCCCGGGAGCCGGAGCTCGGCCCGGCGGCGCATCGTGGCCGAGGCGCAACCCGGCGTCCAGCCACCCCGTCTGGCCGCGCGCCGCGTCGTGGTGCAGGCTGACAGGCACGGAGGAGGAAACGCATGACGGACAGCATCGCGCTCGACGGCAAGGTCGCGATCGTCACCGGTGCGGGCTCGCGCGGCGAGGGCGTGGGCAACGGTCGCGCCACCGCGATCACGCTCGCCCGCCGCGGCGCGCGCGTGCTGCTCGCCGACATCGAGCGCGACTGGATGGCCGTGACCGCCGCGACGATCGCGGCCGAGGGCGGCGAGCACGCGATGGTCACCGGCGACGTGTCGGAGGCGGCGCAGTGCCGCGAGATCGTCGCCGCCGCGGTGGCGCGCTGGGGCCGGCTCGACATCCTGGTGAACAATGTCGGTATCTCCGGCCCGCCCGGGAACGCGGTGGAGGTCGATCCCGAGGCGTGGGACCGGGCGATGCGCATCAATGTCGGCTCGGTGATGCTGATGTCGAAATATGCGATCCCCGAGATGCGCAAGACCGGCGGCGGCGCGATCGTCAACCTCTCCTCGGTCGCCGGCCTGCTCGCCGGCCATCCGGGCCTGCTCTATGCCACGAGCAAGGGCGCGATCGTGCAGATGACGCGCGCGATGGCCGCCCATCACGGGCCGGAGGGCATCCGCGTCAACTGCATCGCCCCCGGCTACGTCCATACGCCGATGGTGGCGGTGCGCGGGCTCGACGAGGCTGGCCGCGCGGCGCGGCGCGAGGCCACGCTGCTGAAGACCGAGGGCACGGCCTGGGACGTCGCCGAGGCGATCGCGTGGCTCGTCTCGCCTGCCGCGCGCTGGGTGACCGGCATCACGCTGCCGGTGGATGCCGGCACCTCCGCCGGCAGCACAACGCTCGCGTCTCCAAAGCCGATCTGAACGGCTGTTCCGTCGCAGAGTGGCCCGGCTCTGCCCGTCTCAACCCTGGCGCCGTTCCGTCAGCGCAGTTTCCGCTTCCAGTGGCCCTCCGATCTCGCGACCTCCTGGGCGTTCGAGCTGGAGACGCCGATCCTCGGCTGGTATGTGCTCACCGAGACCGCCTCGGTCGTGCTGCTCAGCATCTTCGGTGCCTTGCAGCTGGTCGGCACGCTGACCTCGCCGCCGTTCGGCGTCGCCGGCGACCGGGTCGGGCACCGCCTGGTGCTGTGCGCGATGCGCATCATCTACGCCGTGCCGGCGACGATCCTCACCGTGCTGGCGCTCACCGACAGCCTGACCCCGGCGGCGGTGTTCGCGGTGACCGCGGTCGCCGGGCTGGTGCGCCCCTCGGACATGGGCATGCGCAATGCTCTGATCGGCGCGACCATGCCACCGCCGCTGCTGATCGGCGCACTCTCGATCGAGCGCACCAGTGCAGACTCGGCGAAGATCGTTGGCGCGCCGAGCGGGGCCGCGCTGGTGGCGGCGCTGGGCACGGGGCGCGCCTGTCTCGTCGTCACCGGGCTGTATCTGCTGAGCTTCGCGCTGACGCTCGGCGTCGAGCAGCGGACCACGCGCCGCGCGGGCGGCAGCGTCACCTCGCCCTGGCGGGCGTTCGCCGATGGCGTGGCGTATGTGCGCACGACCCCGCCGCTGCTCGCCGCCATTTCGCTCGCGTTCCTGCTGACCTTCGCCGCCTACCCGATGTCGCAGGGGCTGATGCCCTATGTCGCCCGCCAGGTGCACGGCACGGATCGCGCCGGCCTGAGCTATCTGCCCGCGAGCTTCGCCGGCGGCGGGCTGGCGGGCTCTGTGCTGCTAAGCGCTACGCGGCCACGACGTCGGCGGCCACCTCGGCGAGCAGTGCGTAGGAGCGCTTGCGCGCGTCATGATCGAAGATCTGCGCGGTGACGATCAGCTCGTCCGCGCCCGTCCGCGCGACGAACTCGGCGAGCCCAGCGCGCACCGTGGCCGGCCCGCCCACCACGACGATGCCGAGCGACGCCTCGATCGCCGCCCGGGCCTGCGGATCGAGGCGTTCGATGAAGCCGTCGGCCGGCGGCGGCAGCTTGCCGGGCCGGCCGGTTCGCCGGTTCAGCAGTGCCTGCTGGTGCGAGGAGAACAGGAAGCGCGCTTCCGCATCCGTCTCCGCCGCGACCACGTGCACCCCGAGCATGGCGTGGGACTTCGCCAGCCGCTCCGACGGGCGAAATCGCTCGCGGTAGAGGGCGAGCGCCTGCATCATCTGCGCCGGCGCGAAGTGCGAGGCGAAGGCATAGGGCAGGCCCAGCGCGGCCGCGAGCTGGGCGCCGAAGGTCGAGGAGCCGAGAATCCAGATCTCGACCTGCTCGCCGGCGCCCGGGGTTGCCACCACCGCCTGGCCGGGCACGGGCTCGCGGAACCAGTCCATCAGCTCGACGACATCCTGCGGGAAGGCGTTCTCGTCCGAGGCGAGGGTGCGCCGCAGCGCCCAGGCGGTGCGCGGGTCGGTGCCGGGCGCCCGGCCGAGGCCGATATCGATCCGGCCGGGATGCAGGGCCGCGAGCGTGCCGAACTGCTCGGCGATCACCAGCGGCGCGTGGTTCGGCAGCATCACCCCGCCGGCGCCGATGCGGATGCGTGCCGTTCCCGCGCCGACATGGGCGAGCGCCACCGCGGTCGCGGCACTGGCGATGCCCGGCATGTTGTGGTGCTCGGCCATCCAGTAGCGGCGAAAGCCGAGCGCCTCGGCATGGCGGGCGAGATCGAGCGCGTTGCGCAAAGCATCGCCGGGGCGGTGTCCTTCGGCGATGGGGGCGAGGTCGAGGACCGAGAGCGGAACCATGCGTCGGATGTGGGCGAGCGGCCGATATCCGGCAACCGGCTACAGGATCTGACTCAGGAACAGCCGCGTGCGGTCGTAGCGCGGGTTGGCGAAGAACACATCCGGCGGCGCGTCCTCGACGATCTCGCCCTGGTCCATGAAGATCACGCGGTCGGCGACCTTGCGCGCGAAGCCCATCTCGTGCGTCACCACCATCATGGTCATGCCGGACTCGGCGAGCTCGACCATCACCTCCAGCACCTCGTTGATCATCTCTGGGTCGAGCGCGGAGGTCGGCTCGTCGAACAGCATGATGCGCGGGCGCATGCAGAGCGCGCGGGCGATCGCCACGCGCTGCTGCTGACCGCCCGAGAGCTGGAGCGGGTACTTCTTCGCCTGTTCGGGGATGTGTACGCGTTCGAGCAGGCTCATCGCGATCGCCTCGGCCTCGGCCTTCGGCAGGTGCTTCACCCAGGTGAGCGCGAAGGTGCAGTTCTCCAGCACCGTCATGTGCGGGAACAGGTTGAACTGCTGGAACACCATGCCGATGTCGCGGCGGATCTCCTCGTCCTTCTGCGCGCTCTCGCCGAAGGCGCGGCCGTGGATGACGACCCTGCCCTCCTGCTGATGTTCGAGCTGGTTGACGCAGCGTATCATGGTGGACTTGCCCGAACCCGAGGGGCCGCACACCACCACCTTCTCGCCCTCGGCGACCCGGAGATCGATGTCCTTCAGCACGTGGAAGTGGCCGAACCACTTGTTCACCCCGATGAGCTCGACCGCCGGCGTGGCGGTGCGCGTCGAGGCTGGCACGAGCGTGGCCGTCGCGCCGCTCATCGCCGCTGCCCCGCGCCGAGCCTGCGCTCCAGGTTGAGGCTGTACTGCGACATCAGGAAGCAGAACACGAAGTAGATCATGGTGATGAAGAAGAACGGCTCGAGGAACAGGCCGAGCCAGGTCGTGTCCTCGCCGACGGCGCGCGCCATGCTGAGCAGGTCGAACAGGCCGATGATCGAGACGAGCGTGGTATCCTTGAACAGCCCGATGAAGTTGCCGACGATGGTCGGGATCATGATCTTCAGCGCCTGCGGCATGATCACGAGCGCGGTCGATTGCCAGAAGCCGAGACCCACGGCCGAGGCCGCCTCGTACTGGCCGCGCGGGATCGCCTGCAACCCGCCGCGCACGATCTCGGCCATGTAGGCGGCGGCGAACAGGCAGACCGCGACGATCGCGCGCACCAGCCGGTTGACCTCCACGCCGACGGGCAGGAACAGCGGCAGCATCGTGTTGAACATGAACAGGATGGTGATCAGCGGCACGGAGCGGAACAGCTCGATGAAGGCGGTCGAGCAGAGGCTGATGAAGGGCATCTGCGAGCGCCGACCGAGGGCCAGCATCACGCCGGCAGGCAGCGAGAAGGTGATGCCGAACCCGGAGATGACGAGGGTGAGGAAGAGCCCGCCCCAATACCGCGTCGAGACCTCGCTCAGCGACCATTGCGTCGTCACGCCGACCGCAACCAGGTAGAGCACGGCGTAGGCGATCCGCGCGCGTGTGCGCGTCGCCGCCTCGTCATCTTCCGGTGCGCCGGTGAGGCGCGCGATGGCGGCCCCGAAGGGCAGCCCGGTCGCGCGCTCCGACAGCGTGGTGAGCCAGACCCCGGCGAAGGCGGCCATGCCGAGCGCGATCAGGGCGGTCCAGAGCAGATCCTTGGCGCCGCCATGGAAGAAGTAGGAGGCGAGGAAGGGGTAGAGCAGCACGGCGCTGAGGCCGATGCCGACCTTCGACCTGACGCGCGGGAGCCACAGCGGAAGCGCCCACGCCACCAGGATCAGGAAGGCGATGTTGATCCGCCACACCTGATCCTTCGGGTAGAGGCCGTAGAGCAGGTTCGGAATCCAGGCGATCACGCCGGGCCAGCAGGCCCCGGCACGGCCGACGCGGTCGAGGCATTCGCGGCGGTTCGACGCCTCCCATACGGCGTCCACAAGGGCCCAGTTGATGATCGCGGTGAAGAACACGATCGCGATGTAGGCGCCGAGCAAGGTCAGCAGCGCGTTCGAGACCGAGGAGAAAAGGTTGGCTCGCATCCAGCCCAGCACGCCGATCGACGAGGTGGGCGGCGGGCGCTCCGGCTTCGGGCGGAACACCAATGGCTGGTCGGCGGCGGCGAGGCGGGCTTCGTCGGGCATGCCTCAGCGCTCCGTGATCTGGACGCGGCGGTTGTAGAGATTCATCAGCAGCGAGACGCTGAGGCTGACCGCGCAGTAGAAGGCCATGGTCATCGCCACGATCGGAATCGCGCGGCCGGACTGGTTGAGCGAGGTGTTCATCCAGACGCTGACCAGATCGGGGAAGCCGATCGCGATCGCGAGCGAGGAGTTCTTCGTCAGGTTCAGGTACTGGCTGATCAGCGGCGGGATGATCACGCGCAGCGCCTGCGGCAGGATCACGAAGCGCATGATGCGCGAAGGCTTCACGCCAAGCGCGCGCGCTGCCTCCGTCTGGCCATGGCTGACCGACTGGATGCCCGCGCGCACGATCTCGGCGATGAAGCAGGAGGTGTAGATCGCGAGGGCGACGATCAGGGCGCAGAACGTCGGCGGCACCGAGAGCCCGCCGCGGAAGTTGAAGCCGCGCAGCACGGGAATGTCCCACTCGAGCGGCGAGCCGGTGGCGAGGAAGGTCGCCGTCGGCAGCAGCACGATCAGGCCGACGCCTGACAGCACCGAGGGGAAGGACTGCCCCGTCGCCTCGAGCCGGCGCCGCGCCCAGCGATGGATCGCCACTGAGGCGACGATGGCGAGCCCGAGCGCCACCCCTGTCCAGCCGAACCCGTCCTGCGGCACTGGCGCGGGAAAATAGAAGCCGCGGTTGTTGAGGAAGAACGCGCCGCCCCAGTCGAAGCTCTGGCGCGGCACGGGCAGCAGGTTGAAGAAGCCGAAGTACCAGGCGATGATCTGCAGCAGCAGCGGCGTGTTGCGCAGGATCTCGACATACCAGCGCGCCATGGTGCGGATCAGCCAGTTGGTCGAGAGCCGCGCCAACCCCATCACCAGCCCGATGAGGGTCGCGAGCACGATGCCGATCACAGCGACCAGCAGCGTATTGGCGATGCCGACCTGGAACACCCGGAAGTAGCTGTCCCCCTCGCGATAGGGGATCAGCGTGAAGACGATGTTGAAGCCGGCTGTGTAGTCGAGGAAGTCGAAGCCGGCCGCCATGCCGCGCTGCGACATATTGGCGATCGTGTTGGAGATGAGATACCAGATCCCGCCGACCAGGATGGCGGCCGTAAGAAGTTGGTAGAAGATCGCGCGCGCGAAGGAATCGTTGACGAGCGAGGATAGCCTCGCTGTCGCCGCGGCCGGTTGCGCTGTCGCGGCGGCTCTTGCCATGGCCTGCCCTGCCCGGTCTGGTACGCGGAGGAGGACGAGGCGGGATCCCCACGGAGGGGGTCCCGCCGATCAGTCAGCCTGCGTGCCGGCTCACCGGAACGGCATGGCGTACATCAGGCCGCCCTTGGTCCAGAGTGCATTCAGCGACCCGTCGCGGGGAATCCCGACCGGCGTGCTGGCGCCGACATGGCGCTCATACGCCTCACCGTAGTTGCCGATATGCTTGAGCACACGGACCATGAAGTCGTTGGTCAGACCCATCCCCTGGCCGATATTGCCCTCGACCCCAAGGAGACGCTTGATGCTGGGATTGTCCGACTTCAGCATCTCATCGACGTTCTTCGAGGTCACGCCGAGCTCTTCGGCCTCGATCATCCCGTACAGCACCCAGCGGACGATATCGCCCCAGTTCTGGTCGCCGTGCCGCACGACCGGGCCGAGCGGCTCCTTCGAGATCGTCTCGGGCAGGATCACGTGGTCATTCGGGTTGGGGAACGCCGAGCGCCGCGCGGCGAGACCCGACTTGTCGTTCGTGTAGGCGTCGCAGCCACCGCCGAGATAGGTCTCGACCAGCACGTTGACGTTCTCGTTCGTCACCGACTGGAGCCGCATGTTGTTGGCGCGGAAATAGTCGGCGAGATTGAGCTCGGTGGTCGTGCCGGTGAGCACGCATACAGTGGCGCCGTCGAGCTGCCGGGCCGATGTGATTCCCGAGGCCCGAGGCACGAGGAAGCCCTGGCCGTCATAGAAATTGACGCCCGCGAACTCGAGGCCGAGCTGCGTGTCGCGCACGGCCGTCCAGGTCGTCGTGCGCGACAGCATGTCGGATTCGCCGTTCGCGAGCGAGGTGAAGCGCACGGCCGAGGTCACCGACTGGTAGCGCACCTTGTCGGGATCGTTGAAGATCGCCGCGGCGACGGCCCGGCACATGTCGACATCCAGGCCCGACCACTTGCCGTCGGCCGACAAGGCATAGAAGCCTGGAGTCGGCAGTCCCACCTGGCAGTTCAGCGCGCCGCGCTGCTTGACCTGCGCAAGTGTCTGTTGCGCCACGACCTCCGTTCCGGACATCGCGACGATGACGGCTGCTGCTCCGAGCAGCGACAGACTTTTCTTCATGCGATCCACGCTCCCTGGTTGTGAAGCCCGGACCCCAGCCCGCCGATCATTGAGATCGATCAGCGTGTCCTGAGCCCCATCCCGGAAGCCTATCCATTTCAACCACTCATGCAAACCATAAACGCAGATCGTCGATCACCGGGTGTCCCGGACTGCCGGCCCTCGGGCGCGTGACGCGGTCAGGTCTCCGGTGCGAGGATCAGCGCGGCGAGCGGCGGCAGGGTCAGCGACAGCGCATGCGGTTGACCGTGCGTCGCCATGTCTTCAGCGGAGACGGCGCCGGCATTGCCGAGATTGCCGCCGCCGTAGAGGCCGGCGTCGCTGTTCAGCACCTCGCGCCAAAGGCCGCCGCGCGGCACACCGATGCGGTAGCCGAGGCGCGGCACTGGCGTGAGGTTGAGGACCACCAGCGCGACCTCATCCCCGGCGCGGCGCAGGAACGCGAACACGCTCTGCTCGGCATCGTCGCCGACGACCCAGGCGAAGCCGTCCGGCGTGGTGTCGTCGCGGTGCAGCGCCGGCAGCGCGCGGCAGGCGTGGTTGAGATCGCGCACCAGGCGCTGCACCCCGGCATGGCGCGGATCGTCGAGCAGCTCCCACGGCAGGCCGGCGTCGTGGTTCCACTCCGTGTGCTGGGCGAGCTCGCCGCCCATGAACAGCAGCGTCTTGCCCGGATGCGTCCATTGCAGACTCAGGAGGGCGCGCAGGTTCGCCCGCTTCTGCCAGTCGTCACCGGGCATCTTGCCGTAGAGCGAGCCCTTCCCGTGCACCACCTCGTCATGCGAGAGCGGCAGCATGAAGCGTTCGCTCCAGGCGTAGACGAGGCCGAAGGTGATCTCGTTGTGGTGCCATTTCCGATGGGCGGGATCGCGCGACATGTAGTGCAGCGTGTCGTGCATCCAGCCCATGTTCCATTTCCAGTCGAAGCCCAGGCCGCCGTGCTCGGCCGCGCGCGTCACGCCAGGCCAGGCGGTGCTCTCCTCGGCGATCATCAGCGCGCCCGGGCAGCGCGCATGCACGGTGGTGTTGAGTTCGCGCAGGAACGCGACCGCCTCGAGGTTCTCGCGCCCGCCATGCACGTTCGGCACCCACTCGCCCTCCTCGCGCGAGTAGTCGCGGTAGAGCATCGAGGCGACGGCATCCACGCGCAACCCGTCGACATGGTAGTGCTCGAGCCAGTGCAGCGCCGAGGCGATCAGGAAGGCGCGCACCTCGTGGCGGCCGAAATTGTAGATCAGCGTGTTCCAGTCGCGGTGGAAGCCCTCGCGCGGATCGGCGTGCTCGTAGAGCGCGGTGCCGTCGAACCGGCCCATGCCATGCGCGTCGGTCGGGAAATGCGCCGGCACCCAGTCGAGGATCACACCGATCCCGGCGGCGTGACAGCGATCGACGAAGCGCGCGAAGCCCTCGGGCGGACCGAGCCGCGCACAGGGCGCGAACAGCCCGAGCGGCTGGTAGCCCCAGGAGCCGCGGAACGGATGCTCCATCACCGGCAGCAGTTCGAGATGGGTGAAACCCATGCCGGCGACATAGGGCACCAGCTTCTCCGCCAGCCGGTCCCAGTCGTTCAGTCCCGCCATCCAGGATTCCGCGTGCACCTCGTAGATCGTGATCGGCGCATCCGCCACCTGGCGCCGCGCCCGGTGTGCCATCCAGACATCGTCGGTCCAGGCGAAGGGACGCGGGTCGGCGACGATGCTCGCGGTCGCGGGCGCCTGCTCGGCAGCCAGCGCGACCGGATCGGCCTTCAGCGGCAGCATCGTGCCGTCGGCGCCGATGATCTCGTACATGTAGCGCGTGCCCGGACCGAGCCGCGGCACGAACAGCTCCCACACGCCTGCCTCGCGTCGGAGCCGCATCGGATGCCGTCGGCCGTCCCAGGCGTTGAAGTCGCCCACCACCGAGACGCGGCGCGCGTTCGGCGCCCAGACCGCGAAGCGCACGCCGGCGATAGCGTCGATCGTCATCGCCTGCGCGCCGAGGGTGGAGGCGAGCCGGCGATGCGTGCCCTCGGCGAGCAGATAGACATCCGTCTCGCCGAGCAGCAGGCCGAAGGCGTAGGGATCCTCGGTCTCCTGCACCGCGCCGCCCGGCCAGTGGATGCGCAGGACGTAGCGACCCTGCGGCGCAGGACCGGCGAACAGCCCCGCCGGATGCACGGCCGTCATCGCGATCGCCGCGCCCTCCGACACGATCTCGACCCGTTCCGCATCGGGCGCGAAATGGCGTACCTCGCCGCCATGCGGGCCGAGCAGCGCGAAGGGATCGCCGTGCTGGCCGGTCACCAGCGCCTGGATCGCACGATCGGTCATGGCGCAATCCGCGCGGCGAGGTCGAGCAGCCCGCGCAACGGCACCGGCAGCCATTCGGGCCGGTTGGCCGCCTCGTAGCGCACCTCGTAGGCAGCCTTCTGCACCAGGAGGAGATCGAGCAGCGCGGCCTCGGCCGCAGGTGCGACGATGCGCTGCGGCGCGGCCGCGACGGCTGCACGGTAGGCATCGAGGAAGGCGCGCGAGGCCGCCTCGCGCCAGGCCGCGATCAGCGCGGCGCGCCGCTCGGCGGGAGCCGCGAGCGCGGCCGCGGTCATCTCCGGCGTGGTCGCCACCGCCGCGGCGTAGTCGAAGCTGCGCAGCAGGCCGGCGACATCGCGCAGCGGGCTTGCCTTGGCGCGCCGCTCGGCGAGCGGACGAGCCGGTTCCCCCTCGAAATCGACGATCATCGCGTCGCCTTGCGCGATCAACACCTGACCCAGATGGAAATCGCCATGATGGCGCGTCCTCAGCGCGCCCGCCGCCTTCCTCGCGAGCCGCGGCACGACCCGGCGCAGCCGCTTCGCCGCCGCGCGCAGCTCGGCGACGAGGGGCCGGGCCGCCTCGGGAACAGCCGCGCCCGCGAGCGCCGCGAGCGCGCCGTCGAGCTGCGCGAGCGTGTCGGCGGACCAGCTCTCGGCATCGCCCGCGCTCGCCCGTTCCGGCGCGAAGTCGGGGTCGTCGCTGCCGCGCGCGAGCACCGCGTGCAGCTCGCCGAGCCGTCGCCCGATCGCCCCGGCGGTCGGCAGATAGCCCGCGAAGGTATCCGCCGACACGACGTCGCTCAGCGCTGCCTCGTCCACGGCGCGCTGCAGCCAGTCGAGCGTCCACTGCCAGCCGTCGCCCTGATTGCGCACGAAGGACTGCAGCAGCATCAGCGTGCAGGGCGTGCCGTCGGGGGCGATCCGCACGACCTCGCCGAGCAGCGCCGGCGCGCCCTCGTAGCCGGCGGCGGTCAGATGGCGCGTCATCTCGGCCTCGGGATGAACGCCCGGGGCGAGCCGGCGCAAGAGCTTCAGCACCACCGCCTCGCCGTGGATCAGCGTCGAGTTCGACTGCTCGGCCGAGAGCCGACGCGTCTGGGCCTCCGCCGGCAGGTCGAGGCTCGCGAGGCGGTCGGTGGCGAGGAAGCGGATCTCGCCTTCCTCGGTCGCGAGTGTCGCGCCCTCGCGCAGGCACGCGAGCACGGCCGGCACCAGCGCGTCGGAGGCGAAGGCATCCGTCAGGTAGCCGACCCGGCGCACCTGACGCAGCCGCGACAGCGCGAGCTGCGCGGGCAGCGGGCTCGGCGTGTCCTCCGCCACGGCCGCGAGCGGGATGAAGAAGCGCGCCGGGTGACTGTCCAGCGTCGCCTCGGCCTCGGCGAGCGCGACATAGCCGCCGGTGTGCGGCAGGGTCGCGTGCGCCGCGATGCGCACCTCGCGCGGGGTCTCGCCCTTGGCGGCGAACCAGCGGCGCAGCGGCAGCCAGGCGGGCAGGATCTCGCGTTCGAGCTCGCGGCGGACGGCGGGGTTGAGCAGCTCCGTGGCGTCGTTGCGCACCACGATCGTGCGCAGTTCCGGCAGCGGCTCCGGCGCCTTCACGTGCCAGCCCGGCATCGCCATCTCCTCGGCGAGCAGGAACCAGTAGAAGGCATAGGGCGGCAAGGTGAGCAGGTAAGTCAGCCGGCCGATCGGCGGGAACGGCGTGCCGCCGAGCATCTCCACCGGCACGCGGCCGGCGAGGGCGGAGAGGTCGAGTTCGACCGCCTGGGCCGCGCGCGAGAGGTTGAACACGCAGAGGATCGTGTCCTCGCCCTCCTCGCGCAGATAGGCCAGCACCTTGCGGTTCGAGGGATAGAGCAGGCGCAGCGTGCCCCGGCCGAACGCCTTCGAGCGCGCGCGCACCGCCAGCATCCTTCGCGTCCAGTTGAGCAAGCTGTGCGGGTCGCGCGACTGCGCCTCGACGTTCACCGCCTGGAAGCCGTAGATCGGGTCCTGGATCGGCGGCAGTACGAGCCGCGCCGGATCGGCACGGCTGAAGCCTCCGTTCCGGTCGGGCGACCACTGCATCGGCGTGCGCACGCCGTCGCGGTCGCCGAGATAGATGTTGTCGCCCATGCCGATCTCGTCGCCGTAGTAGATGATCGGCGTGCCGGGCATGGACAGCAGCAGCCCGTTCATCAGCTCGATCCGCCGCCGGTCATGCTCCAGCAGCGGGGCGAGGCGGCGGCGGATGCCGAGGTTCAGCCGCGCGCGCCGGTCGGCGGCGTAGGTGTTCCAGAGATAGTCGCGCTCCTTGTCGGTCACCATTTCGAGCGTGAGCTCGTCGTGGTTGCGCAGGAAGATCGCCCATTGGCAGCCCGGCGGGATGTCCGGTGTCTGGCGCAGGATGTCGGTGATCGGGAAGCGGTCCTCCTGCGCGATCGCCATGTACATGCGGGGCATCAGCGGGAAGTGGAACGCCATGTGGCATTCGTCCCCGTCGCCGAAATAGACCTGGGTGTCCTCGGGCCACTGATTCGCTTCCGCGAGCAGCATCCGCCCGGGATAGGCCCGATCCACCTCGGCGCGGATCTTCTTCAGGATCGCGTGCGTCTCGGGCAGGTTCTCGTTGTTCGTCCCCTCGCGTTCGACCAGATAGGGCACGGCGTCCAGGCGCAACCCGTCCACCCCCGCATCGAGCCAGAACCGCATCACCGCGAGCACCTCCTTCAACACGCGCGGATTATCGAAGTTCAGGTCGGGCTGGTGGCTGTAGAACCGGTGCCAGTAATAGGCCTGCGCCACGTCGTCCCAGGCCCAGTTCGACGCCTCGGTGTCGAGGAAGATGATCCGAGTCTCCGGGTATTTGTCGTCGGTGTCGGACCAGACATAGAAGTCGCGCTGCCAGGAGCCGGGCGGCGCCCGGCGCGCGCGCTGGAACCAAGGATGCTGATCCGAGGTGTGGTTGATCACGAGCTCGGTGATCACGTTCAGGCCGCGCTTGTGCGCTTCCTTCAGGAAGCGGCGGGCATCGGCGAGCGTTCCGTAGTCGGGGTGCACGCCGCGATAGTCGGCGATGTCATAGCCGTCGTCGCGGCGCGGGCTCGGATAGAATGGCAGCAGCCAGAGCGTGTTCACGCCGAGCTCGGC
>CALKJX010000299.1 GCA_937995555.1 uncultured Elioraea sp. | reverse complement strand
CCGGGCACGACGCTCCAGCCGCGCACGCCGAGCGCGGCGAGATCGCGCAGCAGATGCTCGCCGATCTCCGCCTCGGCGACGATGGTGATCAGCCTCAGCGTGCTCGCCATCATCCCGCTCCCGCCATGGCCGCATAGAGCGGCAGGCCGATCGTCAGGTTGAAGGGAAAGGTGATCGTCAGCGCCGCGGTCAGAGCGTATCCCGGATTGGCATCCGGCAGCGCGAGCCGCACCGCGGCGGGTGCGGCGATGTAGGAGGCCGAGGCCGCGAGCACCGCCAGCATGGTCGCCCCGCCGGGCGAGAGCCCGACCACGCGGCCGAGTGCCGCGCCGAGCGCGCCGTTGATGAGCGGCGCCGCGATCGCGAAGCCGAGCAGGAACGGGCCGACGCGCAGCACGTCGCGCGCGCGCCGGGCCGCCATCACGCCCATGTCGAGCAGGAACAGCGTGAGCGCGCCCGGGAACCCGGTGGCGAAGAACGGCGCCACCGGCGCATAGCCGCGCTCGCCCGCCAGCGCGCCGACGAGCAGGCCGCCGAGCAGCAGCACGATCGACCTGCCGGCCAGCACCTCGTGCGCGATCGCGGCGAAGGCGCCCGCGCCGCGGCGGGCGAGCAGGATCGCGACCGCGATCCCCGGCGCCTCCATCACCGCGAGCAGCGCCGGCAGGTAGCCCTCCACCGGCACCTCCGCGGCCGCGAGCCAAGCCAGGCCGGCGACGAAGGTCACGGCCGAGACCGAACCGTAATGCGCCGCGATCGCGCCCGCATCCTCGGCGCCGAAGCGCCCGAGTCGGCGCAGCACCGGGTAGCACCAGAGCGGGATCGCCACGCCGAGCAGGATCGAGCCCAGCATCGGTGTCGCGACCTCGGACGGGGCGGCGGCGGAGAGCGCCACACCCCCCTTCAGCCCGATCGCCAGCAGCAGGTAGATCGTCAGCCCCTGGTGCACCGGATCGGGCAGGCGCAGGTCGCTGCGGATAAGCTGGGCGGCGAAGCCGAGCCCGAAGGCCAGCACCATCGGCTGCAGCAGGTTGATGCTGAGGAGGGTCAGCGCGGCGTCCACGCGCGCTTCGTCGCACAACCGCTTGTGGTGGGGAAGGGCGATCGCCTACTGTCCCTGCCGGTCACGGGAACACAGCATGAACGACCTGTTCAGCCGCGGCGCGCGCGCCGAGGCCGCCTACACCGCCAAGGACATCGAGGTGCTGGAGGGGCTGGAGCCCGTCCGGCGTCGCCCCGGCATGTATATCGGCGGCACCGACGAGAACGCGCTGCATCACCTGGTCGCCGAGATTCTCGACAACTCCATGGACGAGGCGGTCGCCGGCCACGCGACCTTCATCGACGTCACGCTCGAGCGCGACAACTGGGTGAGCGTGCGTGACAACGGGCGCGGCATCCCGGTCGATCCGCACCCGAAGTTCAAGGACCGCTCGGCGCTGGAGGTGATCCTCACCACGCTGCATTCGGGCGGCAAGTTCGGCGGCAAGGTCTACGCGACCTCGGGCGGGCTGCACGGGGTCGGCGCCTCGGTGGTGAATGCGCTGTCGGAACGGATGGAGGTGGAGGTCGCGCGCGACCGCACCCTGTTCACCATGGCGTTCGTGCGGGGCAAGCCGCAGGGCAAGCTGAAGAACGCCGGGTCCGTGAACAACCGCCGCGGCACGACGATCCGCTTCCGCCCCGATCCGCAGATCTTCGGCACGGCCACGTTCAAGCCGGCACGGCTGTTCCGCATGTGCCGCAGCAAGGCCTATCTGTTCCGCGGCGTCGAGATCCGCTGGCGCTGCGATCCGGCACTGCTGAAGGGCGATGATGCCACGCCGGCCGAGGCCGTGCTGCACTTCCCGGGCGGGCTTGCCGACTTCCTCGGCAGCGCCACGGAAGGCGCCGAGATCCTCACCCCGCGGCCCTTCGCCGGCGAGGCGCCGATGGAGGGCGGCGGCCGCGTCGAGTGGGCGGTGACCTGGCTCCTGTCCGGCGAGCCGTTCCTCAGCACCTACTGCAACACCGTGCCGACGCCGCAGGGGGGCACGCACGAGCAGGGATTCCGCGCCGCCCTGGTGAAGGGCCTGCGCGCCTATGGCGAGATGACCAACAACCGCCGCGCCGCGCAGGTCACCGCCGAGGACGTGATGGGGCCGGCCGCGGCGATGCTCTCCGCCTTCATCCGCGAGCCGCAGTTCCAGGGCCAGACCAAGGAGAAGCTCACCACCGCCGAGGCCGCGCGCTGGGTCGAGGCCGCGGTGCGCGACCGCTTCGACCACTGGCTGACGGCCGACCCGGAGGAGGCGGCGAACCTGCTGGCGCTGGCGCTCTCGCGCGCGGAGGAACGGCTCGCACGCAAGGAGAACGCGACGGCCGCGCGCAAGACCGCCACGCGCAAGCTGCGCCTGCCCGGCAAGCTCGCCGACTGCTCGCGCGAGGAGCGCGACGGCACGGAGCTGTTCATCGTCGAGGGTGACAGTGCCGGCGGCTCGGCCAAGCAGGCGCGCGACCGCGAGACCCAGGCCGTGCTGCCCTTGCGCGGCAAGATCCTGAACGTCGCCTCGGCGTCTTCCGACAAGCTGAAGGCGAACCAGGAACTGAAGGATCTCGTCGAGGCGCTGGGCTGCGGCTCGGGCGCGCAGGCGCGGCCCGACGCGCTGCGCTACGGCCGCGTCATCATCATGACGGACGCGGATGTGGACGGCGCGCACATCGCCTCGCTGCTGATGACCTTCTTCTGGCGCGAACTGCCCGAGCTGGTGCGAAGAGGCCGCCTGTTCCTGGCCCAGCCGCCGCTCTATCGCCTGGTCGGCGCAGGCAGGACCGTCTACGCGAAGGATGATGCCGACCTGGAACGGGCGCGCCAGCAGTTCAAGCCGGGCACGAAGATAGAGGTCAGCCGGTTCAAGGGCCTCGGCGAGATGCCGCCCGCGGTGCTGCGCGAGACCACCATGGACCCGCGCAAGCGCACGCTGCTGCGCGTGGTGATGCCGCCCGAGCAGTTCGCGCGGACGCAGGACATCGTCGAGGCGCTGATGGGCCGCAAGCCCGAGCTGCGTTTCGCCTTCATCCAGGAGAACGCGCGCAAGCTGGAAGTCGAGGCGGTGGACGTCTAGGCAGCCGCCCCGGCGCGCCGTGCCGCGTAGGCCGCGAGCCGCTTCGCCACCGCCGCCGAGGGCGGGTGCGGTGCGAGCGAGGGGATCACCGGTGTCGGGATGCTTTCGGCGAGGTGGCAGGCGACGCGATGCCCCGGTGCGAGCTCGCGCAGCCCGGGCCGTTCCTCGCGGCAGCGCCCGACCGCATGCGGGCAGCGCGTGTGGAAGCGGCAGCCGGGCGGCGGATTCATCGGGCTCGGCACGTCGCCGGCGAGGATCGCCTGCGGTCGCTTCCGTGTCGGATCGGGCACCGGGATCGCGCCGAGCAGCGCCTGTGAATACGGATGGCGCGGCGCGCGGTAGAGGTCGCGCTTGCCCGCGGTCTCGACGATCTCGCCGAGATACATCACCGCGATCCGGTCGGACACGTGGCGCACCACCGCGAGGTCGTGCGCGATGAACAGATAGGAGAGGCCGAGACGCTGCTGGAGGTCCTTCAGCAGGTTCACCACCTGCGCCTGGATCGACACGTCGAGCGCCGAGACCGGCTCGTCCAGCACCATCAGCCGGGGGCTCACGGCAAGCGCGCGCGCGATGCCGACGCGCTGGCGCTGCCCGCCGGAAAACTCGTGCGGGAAGCGCTCGGCGTGATAGGGCGCGAGCCCGACGAGGCGCAGCAGCTCGTGCACGCGCGCGCGCCGCGAGGCCGCATCGCCGATCCCGTGCACCTCCATCGGCTCCTCGAGGATGCGCCCGACCGGCATGCGCGGATTGAGCGATGCGTAGGGGTCCTGGAACACCGGCTGGATCTGCCGGCGGATCGGCTTCAGCATCGCGTGGGGCCGTGCGGCGATGTCCTCGCCGGCGAAGCGGATCGTGCCCGAGGTCGGGTCGAGCAGACGCAGGACGAGCCGCGCGGTCGTGCTCTTGCCGCAGCCGGACTCGCCCACCAGAGACAGCGTCTCGCCCTCGGCGAGGTCGAAGCTCACGCCGTCGACCGCGCGCACGGTGCCGACGCGTTTCGTGAACACGACCCCGCGCTCGACCGGGAAATGCTTGGTCAGGCCGCGGACCGAGAGCAGCGGCTCCGTCATGCCGCGATCGCCTCCACGGGGGCGCGCAGGCAGGCGGCGATGTGGCCGGGGCCCACGGGCGCGAGCGGCGGCAGGATCTCGCGGCAGCGCGCATCGGCAAACGCACAGCGCGGGTTGAAACGGCAGCCTGGCGGCAGGTTGAAGGGCGGCGGCACGGTTCCCTCGATCGCGAGCAGCCGGTCGGACTCGTCGTCGAGGCGCGGGATCGAGCCGAAAAGGCCGAGCGTGTAGGGATGCTGCGCATCGCCGAACACGTCAGCGGCCGGGCCGCGCTCCACCACCTTGCCCGCGTACATCACCGCGACCTCGTCGGCCATCTCGGCGACCACGCCGAGATCATGCGTGATCAGCACGATCGCCATCCCGGTCTCGGCCTGGAGCCCGCGCAAGAGGTCGAGGATCTGCGCCTGGATCGTCACGTCGAGCGCGGTGGTCGGCTCGTCGGCGATCAGCAGCTTCGGCTGGCAGGCGAGCGCCATCGCGATCATCACGCGCTGGCGCATCCCGCCCGAGAGCTGGTGCGGATACTCATCGACGCGGCGCTCGGGGGCGGGGATCCGCACGCGCCGCAGCGCCTCGATCGCGATGCCACGCGCATCCGATCGCGACACGTCGCGATGCGCGAGCACCGCCTCCTCGATCTGCCAGCCCACGGGATGCACCGGGTTGAGGCTGGTCATCGGCTCCTGGAAGATCATGCCGATCGCGCCGCCGCGCACGCTGCGCATCTCGCCCTCGGGCAGCGCGAGCAGGTCGCGGCCCTCGAACAGCACCTGCCCGGCGGCGATCCGCCCCGGCCGCGGCACCAGCCGCAGCACCGAGAGCGAGAGCACGCTCTTGCCGCAGCCCGACTCTCCGACGATGCCGAGCGTGCGGCCCGGTGCGACCGACAGCGACACCCCGTCCACCGCCGGCACCTCGCCGGCGGAGGTGCGGAACACGGTGCGGATGTCACGGATGTCGAGAAGCGGCGCCTCAGACATACCGGAAGGTCGGCGGGCTGATCTTCTCCAGCGGGCGGTGCGCCCAGTCGCGCTCGGGCACCTTGGCGATCATGCGCTGTTGCGCCTCGTGCAGCGCCTCGGCGGCGGCCGGGTAGTCGATGGTCAGGCACTGGCCGTCCCGCACCACCTCGGTGCCGTCGACGATCACGCTGCGGATCGCGCGGTCGGCGGCGGCGTAGATCAGGCTGCGCACAGGGTCGCGCGCGGGCCGCATGCCGGGATGCGTCACGTCCACCAGCACGATGTCGGCGCGTGCGCCCGGCGCGAGCCGGCCGATATCGTCGCGCCCGAGCGCCGCCGCCCCGCCCACGGTGGCGGCCTCGAACAGATCCTCGCTCGTCAGCGTGCGCGGGGTCTCGGCCATCATGCGCGCGGCGTAGGCGGCGAGCCGCATCTCGTCGAGCATGTTGTGCGGATAGGTGTCGGTGCCGAGGCCGAGCCGCACGCCGCGGCGACGGTAGCGGCCGAAATCGCGCAGCATGATGCCGCGCCGGGCGAACACGGTCGGACAATGCGCGACCGTCGTGCCGGTCTCGGCCATCAGGTCGAGATCACGCTCGGTGGACCAGCGTGTGCGCGGGTGGTCGTCGAGGAAGATGCCGTGGCCGATGATCGTGCGGTCCGACAGCGTGCCGAGATGGTGCAGCCACTGGATCGGCGTCAGCCCGTGGCGGCGGGTGATCTCGTGGAACTCCACCACGCTCTGCGCGGCGTGGATCTGCCAGGAGATGCCGCGCTTCCTGGCTTCCGCGAAGCTGTCGCGCAGCAGCCCGGGCGTGCAGGTGTCGATCTGCGCCGGCACCGCCATGCCGAACAGCCGGCCCGAGGGGTGCTGCTCGGCCCGCTCGATCAGGCCGAACGCCTCCTCCATCGCCTTGACGCCGGCCTGTTCGTCCCACTCGTACTCGACGACATGGCCGTTCTTCGTGAACCAGCGCGCGGAACGGAACATCGGGGCGATGCAGACGCGCATCCCGCTCTCGCCCAGGAGATCGAGCCAGCCCGGATGCGCCATCGAGAGATCGGCGACCGTCGTCACGCCCGAGAGCAGCAGTTCTGCCAGCGCCACACGCACGCAGGCCTGCACGCCAGACGGATCGCCGCGGAAGATCGGCAGATACTCGTAGAGCGAGGAGTTGTAGAGGCCAGGCGTGCCGACCTCGTCCGTCAGCCCCTTGTTCATCGGTTCGGACGAGGGGTGGCAGTGGATGTTGACCAGGCCCGGCATGACCATCAGGCCCTTGCCGTCGATCACCCGGTCGGCCGCACCGTCATGGCCACGGCCGACGAAGGTGATCACGCCGCCGCGGAAGGCGACATCCGCGTCGGGCATGTAGACGTGCCGCTTGTCGGAGGCATCCCACGCGACCGCGAAGGAGGCGCCCTTGATCAGCGTCGTCGTCTCGGTGGAGAGGTCCTGGGGCATACCGGGTCTCCTGTCAGGACGTCAGCGCGTCAGGCGGATGTCGAGGCCCTTGTAGAGGGCCGCGCTGTATACGCCGTGCGGCCGCGCGCCCGCCACGCGCGGCCCCGTGGCCAGCCAGAGCTGCGAGTGCGCGATCGGGAACCACACCGAGGCCTCGGTGAGCTGCCGCTGCACATTCGCCGCCGCCTGCCGACGCACCGCCTCGTCGAGCGCGGAGCGTGCCTCGCGCAGCCAGGCATCGGTCTGCTGGTTCTTCCAGTTCATGCGGTTGGGCGTCGGCGCCGCCTCGCTGCGGAAGTAGAGGTTGAGCGCATCCGTCGCCGAGACATACGGATACGACATCATGAAGGCGTCGAATTCCTGCGTGGCGAGCCGCCCCCAGGCCACCGTGGCGTCGAACATCTGGATGCGCATCTCGATGCCGACGCGACGCAGGTCGGCCTGGATCGACTCCGTCATCTGCCGGTTGGTCTGGGTTGAGATCGCATAGACGAGGAAGGAAGCGCGCTGCCCGTCCTTGACGCGGATGCCGTCAGGCCCCGGCCGCCAGCCCGCCTCGTCGAGGATGCGGCGCGCCTCGGCCGGATCGTGGCCCGGATGCCTGGCCTTCGCCTCGGGGTCGAAGCCTGGAGCGGCGGGGTGGATCAGGCTGCGCATCGGATCGGCGGCGCCGAAGAACGTCGCCTGCACCATCGCGTCGCGATCCACCGCCAGGTTGACCGCGCGACGGATGACGGGATCGCTCACCACCGGCTTGTCGACCTTGAAGCCCATGAAGAAGTCGACGAAGTAGTTCGGCTGGCGCTGCACCGTCATCCCCGGCACGCGCTTCAGCGCCTCGAGCGCGAAGGTCGGGATATGCTGGGTCGCGTCGCCCTGGCCGGTCTGCATCGCCGCCATGCGCGTGTTCGGATCGGGGATGACGCGCCAGATCACCCGCTCGATCTGCGGGCGGGGATTCTGGTAGATTGGAGGGCCCCAGTTGTAGGTCGGGTGACGCTGGAGCACGAGATCCTGGCGCGGTGTCCAGGAGACCCAGCAATAGGGCCCGGTGCCGTTGAAGCCCTGCGCGCCGAAATTGTCACCGAGCCGCTCGACCGTGTTCTTGTCGATCACCCCGGCGAAGTAGAGGGTGAGCTGGAACAGGAGCTCTGCGAACGGCTCGTTCAGCTCGTACTCGATAGTGTAGTCATCCTTCGCGCGGATCTCCTTCACCGGGCCCGCGCGCCAACGCACGGGGCTGCGTGTGGCCGGATCGATCCAGCGGTTGAGCGAGTAGACGACGTCATGCGCGGTCATCCTGCGCCCGTCGCAGAAGGTCACATCGTCGCGCAGGTTGAAGGTGTAGAGCTTGCCGTCCTCGCTGATCGTCCAGGACTTGGCGAGGCCGGGCTTCACGGTCGTCTGGTCCCAGTCCATCGACACCAGCGTGTCGGTCATCATGTAGATGACCTCGCCGGCGGCGAAGGCGGTCACCTTGTGCGGATCGTAGCGGTCGGCGTCGATCTCGCGCAGCACCACCAGCGTGTCGCGCGGGGCCTGGGCAAACGCCTCCCCGGTCGCGGCCAGCGTGATCGCGCCGGCCGCCGCCATCAGCAGTCCTCTCACGGTTCGTCGCATTCTCGTCTCCCTTTCGACAGTGTTCAGATGCGCAGCCTCGGGTCCAGCGCGTCGCGCAGCGCATCGCCCAGCACGTTGAACGCCAGCACCACGAGGAAGATCAGCACGGACGGCACCACCGAGATGTGTGGTGCGAAGAACAGGAAGTTGCGGCCCTCGGAGGCCATCGCGCCGAGCTCCGCGATCGGCGGCTGCGCGCCGAGGCCGAGGAACGAGAGCGCCGAGCCGAGCAGGATCACCTGGCCGAAGCGCAGTGTCGCGAACACGAAGATCGGGCTGAGGCAATTCGGCGCGACATGCCGCCAGATGAGCCGCGCATCGCTCATCCCCACCGCGCGCGCCGCATCGATGTAGTCCTGCTTCATCACCACCAGGGCGGCACCACGCACGATCCGCGCCATCAGCGGCACGGTCGCGATCGACATCGCCACCACGATCGCGAGCACGCCGGGCCCGAAGATCGCCGCGATCGCGAGGCCGAACAGGATCGCCGGGAAGGACAGCAGCATGTCCATCAGCCGCATCAGCAGCCCGTCGACGCGGCGGTAGAACGCGGCGAGGAAGCCGATCAGGATGCCGATCGAACCGCCGATCACCACCGCGACCAGTCCCATCAGCAACGTCAGCCTGAGGCCGTAGAGGCAGCGCACCACCATGTCGCGGCCCTGCACATCGGTGCCGAGCAGATACTCGCCACCGGGCGGGCGCAGGGTGGCGCGCAGGTTGGTCTCGTAGGGATCGGACCCGGCGAGCCAGGGCGCGAACACGGCGGCGAGCACGAAGGCGATCGCCATCACCGCCGCAATCGCCGCCCCCGGCTCTGTGAACAGCCGGCGCAGCAGCCCCGCGCGCGGCGGCGGCGTGTCCGCGGCCGGGGCGAGGATCGGCGTGTCGGTGGAAGCCGCCGTGCTCATGACGTGCGCACCCGCGGATCGAGCACGGCATAGAGCACATCGACGATCAGATTGATCACGATGAAGCCCAGGCTGAGAACGATGATGGTGCCCTGCGCCATCGGGAAGTCGGAAGACAGGATCGCGCCGACCGCGAGACGCCCGACGCCGGGCCAGGAGAAGATCGTCTCGGTCACCACGGCGCCGCCGAGCAGGAAGCCGATCTGCAGGCCGATCAGCGTGACGACCGGGATCAGCGCGTTGCGGAGCGCATGACGCAGCACGACCAGGCGCTCGGCCAGCCCCTTGGCGCGCGCCGTGCGCACATGGTCGGCCGACAGCACATCCAGCACCGCCGTGCGGGTCATGCGCGCAATCGGCCCGACGAACACACCGCCGAGGGTCAGCGCCGGCAGGGTGACGGCGCGCAGGCCCTCGATCGTCCAGATCGGCCCGCCGCGGCCGGTGAAGGGCAGCAGCTGCCACTTGAAGCCGACATACCAGATCAGCACGAGGCCGACGAAGAACACCGGGATCGACACGCCGGCGACCGCGAAGGCCATCACGGCGCGGTCGAACAGGCTGCCGCGCCAATAGGCCGCGACCGTGCCGAGCAGCAGGCCGAGCGGGATCGACCAGACGAGCGAGGCGACCATCAGCTCCAGCGTCGGCCCGATCGTCGCGCCGAGCTCCTGCGCCACGGGGACGTTGTTGATGATCGAGACACCGAGATCGCCCTGCGCGAGCCGCCGGAGATAGCGCAGGAACTGCTCCCAGATCGGCCGGTCAAGGCCGAGATCACGACGGATCGCCTCGATCACGTCGGGGGTCGCCATCGGACCCGCGCGCACCGTTGCCGGATCGGTCGGCACCACCTGAAGCAGCACGAAGCCGATCAGCAGCACGCCGAACATGACCGGAACGGCCGTGATCAGCCGCCGGACGATATGCTGCAGCATCGCCGCGACCTAGTGCGCGGCCGCCGCCGCGACCTCGCCGTGACGGTCGAAGATCACCGCGCCGCCACGGATGGTCAGATCGGCGCGCGCCGTCAGCACCGCCTCGGGCGGGAGCGCGAACAGATCGGCCGAGATCACCGCGATGTCGGCCAGCATGCCGGGCGCGAGCGTGCCGCGCGTCGTTTCGGCGAACTGGCTGTAGGCGCCGGCATAGGTATAGGCGTGCAGCGCCTGCTCCATCGTCAGCGCTTCGTCCGGGCCGAGCACGGTGCCCCTGTTGGTCCTGCGCGTGAGCATGCTGAACAGGTTGATGAACGGATCGACCGTCGAGACCGGCGCGTCGGAACTCGCCGAAGGCTCGTGCCCCTCCTCGACCCAGGTGCGCATGGGATAGGCCGCCTCGGCGCGTTCCCGTCCGAGATTGGTCACGTAGAGATCGCCGAACTCGTACATGAACACCGGCTGCGGCACGGGCAGGATGCCGCGCGCCTTCATGCGTCGCCGCTGTCCGGCGTTCAGGAAACCACAATGCTCGATGCGGTGGCGCCGGCCGCGCACGGGATGCTCGGACGTATCTGCTGCCTCCATCCCCGTCAGCACCTGCTCGATCGCGGCATCACCGATCGCGTGGATGTCGAGCTGCCAGCCCTGGCGGTGATAGAGCGCCAGCAGCTGGTGCATTGTCTCGGTCGGGAAGCAGAACACGCCGGTGCCGCCGCCCGCGCTTTCGAGATACGGATCGAAGAACGCTGCTGTCAGCCCGCCGGCCGAGCCGTCGGCGAACACCTTCACCGCGCCCCAGCGCAGCATGTCGTCGCCGTCCATCGGCCGCAGCCCTGTCTCCCACGCGGCCTGGGCGATGCCCTCGGGATTGCCGGCGAGCACCTGCCACATGCGGAGCGACAGCGCGCCCTCGCCGAGCGCGCGGCGATAGGCCGGAATCTCGGCCATGCCGGCGATCATGCCGACATTCATGTCGGTCGCGGAGGCGAAGCCGCGGCTCGCGAGGTCGTCGCAGGCGGCGCGGATGCCATCCACCATGCGCGCCTCGTCGGGCACCGGCACGTGATCCAGGATCAGGCGCATCGCGCGTTCCTGGAACAGGCCGGTGAGCGTGCCGCCCCTGCGCTCGATCACGCCGCCTTCGGGATCGGGCGTGTTGTGCCCGACCCCGGCGAGCCGCATCGCCGCGGTGTTCGCGACCAGCATGTGCCCGCAGGTGCGCCGGATCGCCACCGGGTTGTCGGGGGCGACGCGGTCGAGCTCCTCCGCGGTCGGGTGGCGGCCGACATCGAGCGCGCCGTGATCGTAGCCGCGCCCGAGCACCCAGGTGCCCCTGGGCGCTGCCCGCGCCGCCGCGCCGATGCGCGTCAGCACCTCGTCGAGCGTGCGCACCTCATCGGCGCGCAGGTTCACCTGCGAAAGGCCGAGCCCGTAGGGCAGCAGGTGCATGTGCGCTTCGTTGAACGCCGGAATCGCCAGGCGTCCGGCGAGATCGATGCGTCGCGCGGCAGCGCCGGCCAGCGGTTCGACCTCGTCGCGCCGCCCCGCGGCGATCACGCGGTCGCCCACCACCGCGAGCGCCTCGACGAAGCCCGCGTCGCGGCCGCACCAGATGCGACCGCCCGACACCACCAGATCAACGCCAGATCCCGCCATCACGCGCTCCAGTCACCACGGCGCGCAGGCGCACGGGCTTCTTGGTCCTTCCCTAGGGACATGCCTGCACGCGCGCACGGCACGGATGATCTCATGCCCGAAGCTCCCCGGCGGCGTTCCCTTCTTTGCGATAGTCCTGGCAGCGGCGAATTGTGTCGTCAAGCCGAGGTGGCACACTGCGCCGATCACCATGAATGATGCAGCCCCGCCTCGCGCCTCGATCCTGACATCCGCGCTCGGCGGACTCGCCGCGCTGGTCGTCGGTCTCGGCCTCGGCCGTTTCGCCTACACGCCGCTGCTGCCGGCGCTGGTCACCGCCGGCTGGTTCACGCCGGGCGAGGCCGCCGGGCTCGGGGCGGCGAACCTGATCAGCTATCTCGCTGGCGCGATGATCGCGCGTCCGCTCGGCCGCGTGGTGGCGCTGCCGCTGCTGATGCGGGGATCGATGCTCGCGACCGCCGCGTCGCTCGCGATCTGCGGATTGCGGCCCGGGCTCGCCGTATTCGGCGGCATGCGCGCGCTCGCCGGCGTGACGGGCGGGGTGCTGATGGTGCTGGGTCCGCCCTCGCTGCTGGCCGCCGTGCCGCCGGCCCGGCGCGGACGGGTGGGCGGGATCGTGTTCGCCGGTGTCGGCATCGGCATCGTTGCCGCCTCCTCCGCCCTGCCGGCCTTGCTGCGCGAGGGCGTGCCGACCGCCTGGTTCGGCCTCGCGGGTGCAGCGGCCGCGTTCACCGCCATCGGCTGGCGCGGCTGGCCGCCGACCCCACCGCCCCCGCCGCCGCATGACGGCGCGGCCGCGCGGCCGCTGCGCTGGCTGGTGATCGCCTATGGCGTGAACGCGATCCCGGTCATTCCGCACATGATCCTGATCTCCGACTATGTCGCGCGCGGCCTCGGCACGGGCGTCGCGGCCGGCTCGGCGGCGTTCGTCGTCTATGGCGTCGGCGCGGCGCTCGGGCCGATCGCGGGAGGCTGGATCGGCGACCGGCTCGGCTTCCGCCGCACGCTCGACCTCGCGGTGATGGTGCAGGCGAGCGCGATCCTGCTCCCCGTGCTGGTGCCGACCGCGCCTGCCGCGTTCGTGTCCGCCCTGCTCGTCGGCTCCCTCACGCCCGGCATCCCGCCGTTGGTGCTGAACCGCGCCGTGGAGCTCGCCGGCCCCGCCGGTGCGGCGCGGTTCTGGCGCGCGGCAACCATCGCCTTCGCGCTCGGCCAGGCGGTCGGGGCGTGGAGCACGGCGGCCGCCTTCGCCTGGCTGGAGCGGCATCCGCCCCTGTTCGTCGCAGGCGCGGTGATGGCGGTGATCTCGCTCGTACTGCTGCCGCGTGATCGCGCGCCGGACAGGTGATTGCAGGGGCGCACGGAACCGCTATCGTGGCGCCTTCGCATCTCCGAGGAGAGCCGCGATGTCGCCCTGGTCCACCCGCCTCCTGACGGCTGCCGCGCTGGCGGCATCGCTCGTCGCCCCGGCGGTCGCGCAGCCCGCGCCGCAGTCCACGCTCAGGATCGTGCTGATCAACGATCTCGCGAGCCTCGACCCGGTGGTGTCGACAGCAGCCTTCGTGCGGAATCACGGGTTCATGGTCTACGACCAGCTCTTCGCGCTCGACAGCAAGGGCGAGGCGAAGCCGCAGATGGTCGAGCGCCACGAGGCGTCCGATGACGGCATGACGCACCGCTTCACCCTGCGCCAGGGCCTCGCGTTCCACGACGGCCAGCCCGTGCGCGCGGCCGACGCGGTCGCCTCGATCCGGCGCTGGAGCCAGCGCGACGTGGTGGGCCGCGCACTCGCCGCCGCCTCCGCGGCGATGGAGGTGGTCGACGAGCGGACCTTCACGATCCGCCTGAGCCGCCCCTTCGCGCTGGTCACCGAGGCGCTCGCGCGTCCGACCGCGAGCGCGCTGTTCGTGATGCCCGAGCGCGTGGCTTCGACCCCTGCCACCACCGCGATCACCGACGCGACCGGCTCGGGACCGTTCATCTTCAAGGCCGACGAGTGGCAGGCGGGGCAGCGCGCGGTCTATCTGCGCAACCCCGCCTATCGCCCGCGCGCGGAGGAGCCGGACGGGCTCGCCGGCGGCAAGGTCGCGAAGCTGGAACGGATCGAGTGGCTTTCGATGCCCGACGCGGCGACCGCGGCCGCCGCGCTGCAGACCGGCGAGATCGACTTCATCGAGCAGCCCTCGCCCGATCTCGTGCCGGTGCTGGAGCGCAACCGCAACATCCGCCTGTTCGCGCTCAATCCCGTGGGCTTCATGGTGTGGCTGCGCATCAACCACCTGCATCCGCCGTTCAACGACCCGCGCGCGCGCATCGCGCTCCTGCATCTGATCAACCAGCAGGATGTGCTGAACGCGATCGGCGTGCGCCCGTCCGAACAGGTGCCCTACTGCCCGGCCTATTTCTTCTGCAACTCGCCGCTTGAGAGCCACGCGGTTGCGGTCGGGCTGCGCGTGCCGGATGTCGAGAAGGCGCGCGCGCTGCTGCGCGAGGCCGGGTATGACGGCCGCCGCGTGGTGTTCATGAACGCGGCCGACAGCCCGATCAACAATGCCGCCACGCTCACCATGGCCGAGGCGTTCCGCAGGGGCGGGCTCACCATGGACGTGCCGACGATGGACTGGGCGACGCTGACGCAACGGCGCAACCGCCGCGAGGCACCTGACCAGGGCGGGTGGAACCTGTTCGTCACCGTCGCGAACGTGCTCGACGGGCAGAACCCGCTGACCAACCTCTATCTCGCCAGCCCGTGCGAGGGCGGGCTCACCGGCTGGCCGTGCGATCAGCGGCTGGAGGAGCTGCGCCGGTCGTGGTGGGAGGAGCGCGATCCGGCGAAGCGGCGCGTGATTCTTGAGGCAGTGCACGCGCGCGCCTACGAGGTTCTGCCCTACATCAATGCCGGCCAGTTCCGCACGCTGGCGGCACACCGGACGAATGTGCACGGGCTGCGCCAGACCACGATCCCGGTGTTCTGGGGTGTGGAGAAGCGATAGGGGCCACGGCCCGCACCGACGCGCCAGGGCGGACACAGCGTCCGTCCGCACCAGCCGCCGATGCGAGGTCATGCAATCTCGCGGATCAGCTTCCGGCGCAGCGCATTGACGAACTCGGTACGTCCTTCGGCGGTTTCGACGAAGGCACCCGGGCCGCCGATCACATCGCGGGCGTAGGCATCGGCGAGGCCGCGGCGCGCTGCGCGGACGATGATCGCGAGCGCATTGATCGTGATGCCCTTGGCCACGGCCGCGTCGCGCGCATCGGGCGACGGGCTCAGGCTGCGCATGTCCGGCCCGTCACCCGAGATGTCGATGATCCGCCGCGTGGCCTCGTAGGGCGCGGCCTCGAGCAGCGCCACCGAATGGACGATCGCATCGCCGATCGCGTTCCAGGACTGCACCGAGCGCGGCGCGCGCACCACCGCCGCGCCGAAGGTCTCCGCCCCCTCGGCGTCGTCCACCATCGTCCACGGCACCATGGTCGCGGCACCACCGGGAGAGCCCCACTCGACATAGGCGAAGGCGGTGCGCCCGAGCGGCTGCGAGCGGATCGCCTCCAGCACCCGCGGATCGGCAACAGCCTTGGCGATCCCCTCCTTCTGGAGCCGGAGCTCGTCCTCGTCGATCGAGCCTGACGCATCGGCCGCCAGCACCAGCGCGACGTCCACCGGTTCGCGCGCGCGCGCCGGGACCGCCAGGATCGACAGCCCGCCGGCGACGAGGCCGCGTCGCCTCATCCACGTCCCACGAACGGCATCTTGGTCGCCATGATCGTCATGGTCAGGATGTTCGTCTCCAGCGGCAAGTCCGCCATGTGCACGATCGCGTCACCGACGTGATCGACGTTCATCGTCGGCTCGACCGCGACCCGGCCGTCCGCCTGCTTGACGCCGCGCTGCATGCGCTGCGTCATCGGGGTCGCGGCGTTGCCGATGTCGATCTGGCCGCAGGCGATGTCGTATTTGCGCCCATCCAGCGCGATGGTCTTGGTCAGCCCCGTGATCGCGTGCTTGGTCGCGGTGTAGGGGGCGCTGTCCGGGCGCGGGGTGTGCGCGCTGATGGAACCGTTGTTGATGATGCGCCCCCCCTGGGGGCTCTGCTCCTTCATCATGCGGAAGGCCGCCTGGGCGCACAGGAACGAGCCGGTCAGGTTCACCGCCACCACCGCGTTCCACTGTTCGGGCGTGAGGTCCTCGAACGGCGTGCCGGGCACGTTCGTGCCGGCGTTGTTGAACAGCAGATCGAGCCGACCGAACTCGCGCCTGGTCGCGGCGAACAGCGCGGCGACCGAGGCGGGATCGGACACGTCGGTCGGCATGGCGAGGATGCGCGCACCCGCGGGCGCCATCGCGGCGGTCTCGTCGAGCGCGTCCTTGCGCCGCCCGGCCAGCACCACGGCCCAGCCGGCGCGCGCCAGCGCCAGCGCGGCCGCCCTGCCCACACCCGAGCCCGCACCGGTGACGATCGCGATCCTGTCGGACATCCGCCCCCCCTCTGCTGAGGGGCGCATTGTGTCGGCAGATCGCGCCGCGGGGAAGCCGCGGTCAGACGTAGCGGGCGAGGTTCATGTCGCGCAGCCCGCCGATCAGCCGATAGGACATTTCGAGCTGCACCTGCAGGAGCTGAAGCCGCGCCGTGACCTCGGCGATGTCGACGTCCTCGACCTTCGAGATCTGCGCCTTCAGCACGACCTGAAGATCCGCATGCGCCTCCTTGGTGCGCGCGAGCCGCTGCTCGGCCACCCCGATCGCGGCGCGCTCGTCCTCGAGCGTGCGCCCCGCCGATTGCAGGCTGTTCGCGATCTGCCGCACCAGCTCGGTGAATTCGGGCTCCGCCGCCTGTGCCTCGGTCAGGCTGCCGAGCATCGCCAGGCCACGCATCAGATCGCGCATGAAGCTGCCGGTGGTCGGCGGATCGGCCGCCGACTGCGCGACACCGTTCTGGTTGGCGCGCAGCCCGTAGACGATGCGCGTGCCGTCCTCGGCAAGCAGGCTGGTGCGCGGCTCGCCGAGCCCCCCGCCGGGAGCAGCCGTCGAGAGGAAGTCGGAGAAGGGCGTGGTACCAAGCGCATCCGAGGCGGCGATCGCGAGCGTGTCGGCCATCACCTGCGCGGCGCTGCGCGGCACGTCGGGCGTCAGCGGGTTGCCGTCATCGTCCCACGGCACGCCGAGCTGTTGCGTGGCCGCCTGGATCTGGGTGAAGAAGCCAGTCTGCAGGATCGCGGACGCGTTCGGTACCGGCGGGTTGGCGCTGTCCGAACCGCCGAACACGTATGTATCGCCCGCGCGCACGTTCAGCAGGCTGGCGATCTCCTGCAACGCCCCGCGCGCCTCCTGCGCCACCACATCGACCGCCGTCTCGCCGAGCGTGATCAGCGAGAGCGCGCGCTTGGCCATGTCGGAGGTGAGCTCGCCGATGCGGCCCAACGTGGACTGCGTCACCATGATGCGTGCCTCGGCGGTCTCGATCGCGCGCGCATAGGTGTCGCGGCGCGCGACCTCGGCGCGCAGGTCGATCGACATGCGCGCCTGCGGGGCGAGGCCGCTGAAGCTCTCGGCCTTGAGGCCGGTCGAGGCCTGGCGCACCAGCCCATCCATCCGGTCGCGCGTGGTGAGCGCGCCGGCGAGCAGCCGCCCGATCGTGCCGTAGGAGGAATTGACCTGCATCGCGCGTCTCCCGCTCAGCGGACCGCCGCCAGCAGCGCGTCCCACATCGCCTGCGAGGCGGTGATCACGCGCGCGTTCGCGGCATAGGCGTTCTGGAGCTGGATCAGGAGCGCCATCTCCTTGTCGAGATTGACGCCGACCGCATCGGCGTAGCGGTTTGCCAGCAGGTCACGCGTCGAGGCGAGGCTCTCGGCCGAGGCCTTGGCGGCGGCGTGATCGGCGGTCTGGGCCGAGACGAGGGCCGCGGCGAAATCGGCGAGCGTCCCGGTCGAGGCGATCGGCGAGGTGAGGTCGCCGCGCGGTCCGAGCCCGGTGGTGAGCAGCGGCGGATCATGCGGCCGCCCCACGCCGAGCTGGCTGCCGAAGGTGAAGTCGAGGATGCGGTTGACCAGCAGGTCGAACGAGGCCGGCCCGCCGGGCGGGTTGGGCGTGAACGGATCGCCGTAGGGCGCCTGCACCTCGCGCGTGGCCGGCCAGGGCGGCAGCCCGCCCGGCACGGCGTGCGTGCCGTCGCGCGTCAGGCTCG
>CALKJX010000298.1 GCA_937995555.1 uncultured Elioraea sp. | reverse complement strand
GCTGCCGGAGCCCCTGCCGCTCGTCTCCGACCTGCTCGCTGAGCACGCCGGCCTGCCGCCACGGCTGCTCGCCGATCGCATCGCCCACTGGTGCGCCGCCTACTGCGATGCCGGGCAGGCGGCGTGGCGCATGCCGTGGCGGGACCGGCCGCTCTACGCGGCCTGTCGTGCCGCCGCGATGCACGACCGGGCGCCGGAGCGCGCGGGGCTGGCGGGCTTCCGCGCCGCCCTGGCGGCACTGCCCGCGGAGCCTCTCGCGGCGATCGCCGCCGCCTGCGATCGCCTGGGCGTGACCGGGTTCGGATCGACCAACCTGATGCACCGCGCGCTCGCCGATCTCGCGGGCTGGGCGGGCTACCTCCGGCAGCGGGACTGGACCGCGCGGCTGCGCGGGGAGCCTTCGGCCGAACTCAAGGAACTGCTTGCGGTGCGTCTGGCGGCGGAGGCGGCGGCGCTCGACTGCGCGCCGCCCCCGGTCGCGCGTGCCTGGATGACGGCGCTGCGGCGCTACGGCGAGGCGGTGGCGGACGCGGACCGCAGCGTCGATCTCGTCCTGCTTGAGGCGGCGGAGGTCGCCGTCCAGCGGCGTCTCGCGCGGGGCCTCGGCCATGCCGGCCCGGCGCGCGGGCGCGCGGAGGCGCAGGCGGTGTTCTGCATCGACGTCCGCTCCGAGGTGTTCCGTCGTGCGCTGGAATCCGTTGCGCCAGGGGTCGAGACGCTCGGCTTCGCCGGGTTCTTCGGTTTCGCCATCGAGGTGACGCCCTTCGGCGGCGGTCGGGCGCGGGCGCAGTGCCCGGTCCTGCTCGCGCCGGCGGTGCGCATTTGCGAGACGGTGGCGCCGGGCGCCGACGAGTCCGCCGCCCGCGCCCGCCTCGGCCTGCGCCAGCGTCTCGCCGCCGCCTGGGCGGCGTTCCGCTCGGGCATGGTCTCCGCGTTCCCCTTCGTGGAAAGCCTCGGCGTCACCTATGCCGCCAGGCTGCTGCGCGCTGGTTTCGCGCCACCCGCACCGCCGCTGACCTCGGCCTTCGCGCCGGCGATCGCGCCGGGTTTCGGCCCGGCCGGCCGGAGCGGTCTCGCGATCGCGGCCCGGATCGACGCGGCCGAGGCGGTTCTGCGCGCGATGTCGCTGACCGAGGGTTTCGCCCCGCTGGTGCTGCTGGTCGGCCACGGCGCGGGCACGACCAACAACCCGCACGCCGCATCGCTCGATTGCGGCGCCTGCGGCGGCCATACCGGCGAGGCCAATGCGCGGGTCGCCGCCGCGGTGCTGAACGATCCGGCCGTGCGGGTCGGCCTCGCCGGCCGCGGCATCGCCATCCCCGAGGACACCGTGTTCCTCGCCGGCCTGCACGACACCACCACGGACGATGTCGTGGTGTTCGAGGACCGGCCGCTGTCGGCACCGCAGCTCGAAGCCGTCCAGCGCCTGCGTGCGGCGCTCGCCGCCGCCGGCAGCCGCGCACGGGCGGAACGGGCGGGCGCGCTCGGCCTCGCCCCGGGCCAGGGGATCGACCGCGCGGTGCGCCGGCGCGGCCGCGACTGGGCCGAGGTGCGGCCGGAATGGGGCCTCGCCGGCAATGCCGCCTTCATCGCCGCCCCGCGCGCCCTGACGCGGCAGGCCGTGCTCGACGGCAGGGTCTTCCTGCACAGCTACGACCACCGCGCGGACCGCGACCGGTCGGTGCTGGAGTTGATCCTCACCGCGCCGGTGATCGTCGCGTCCTGGATCAACCTTCAGTACTACGGGTCGTCGGTGGACAACGCCACCCTCGGCAGCGGCGACAAGGTCCTGCACAACGTGACCGCGCGGGTCGGCGTCGCCCTCGGCAATGGCGGAGACCTCCGGCCTGGCCTGCCGTTCCAGTCGGTGCACGACGGTCGGCGGCTGGTGCACGAACCGCTCCGGCTCTCCGTGTTCGTCGCCGCACCGGTGGAGGCGATCGACAGCGTGCTTGCGAAGCACGACGGGCTGCGCGCGCTCGCCGACAATGGCTGGGTGCACCTGTTCGCGCTCGACGATGCGGGCGGCGTGGCGGCGCGCTATCGGGGCGGGCTCGCGTGGGAGTCGCGGCCCTTCGGGTGAGCGCTTCGCGCCGCGGGCCAGCGCGTGCTAACGGAGGGCATGCGCCGCCGCCGTCTCGTTGCCCTGTTCGCCGCCTCGCTGCCCCTCGCGCGCGCCCGCGCGCAGACCGGCCCCCAGCCCGTGATCGAGCCGCTCGAGGAGCTCGTCATCGTCACGCGCGACGGGGCGCGGCACCGCTTCCGCGTCGAGGTTGCGCGCACGCCCCAGCAGCAGACGGTCGGGCTCATGTTCCGCCCCTCGGTGCCGGCCGACGGCGGCATGCTGTTCGACTGGGGAGCCCCGCGCGAGTCCAGCATGTGGATGCGCAACACCATCGCCTCGCTGGATATGCTGTTCATCACTCAGGAGGGACGGGTGCACCGGATCGCCGAGCGCACCGTGCCCTACAGCCTCGCGCCGATCGACAGCCGCGGCCCCGTGCGCGCGACGCTGGAGCTTGCCGCCGGCACGGCCGAGCGGCTCGGCATCCGGGTCGGCGACCGGGTCGAGCACGCGATCTTCGGCTCGGCGCGTTAGGCCGTTGCCGCCTTCCGGCGGTCGCAGGCCATTGGTTGAGCGCAACGAAACGGCTGGTATCCTTGGCGGTGGGGTCCGCCCCGGCAGTAGGGCGGCGCCCGTCGGCGGCAGGACGGCAGACGCGGGTGCCTGTCCATGCCCGAGCCAACGTCGCTCACCGACTGGATCGGCGAGGTCAAAAAAAATCCACGGAATACAAGGCCATCAGCCTGGCGTTCGAAGGTGCACCGTTTCGCGGCAAAACGCATGACGCGCTGAAGAGGGTGTTTCTCCCGGACCCGAATACGGCAGAGCTGATCCGGCAGGCAGCACAACAGATCATTCACGCGTTCTACGACGCGCAGGCGCAGGATCGGGCGGCAGACGTGGACGGATTGGCGCGAACCTCCGCGCGGTATATCGGCCTGAAGGATCCGGATCTGCCCGACGATCCCATCAGCGGCCCGGAGCGATGTCCGGCGACGAGGCAGCGCCGCATCGAAGGGCCGGATGCGCGCTCCGCGGCCCTGGTCGGTGCGGCCTGCGATCTTGGCGTTCCGCTGCTCGCGACAGCGACACTGCAGGACGCGCAGGTGGGCCAGCTCTACCGATCCGAGAGGCCGAACTGGGCGAGCGTGCTCCGGGAGAACCGCGCCCCGTTCGACCGCGCCGCTGGCCACAACCTAATCCTGCTGGGGCCGCCCGTGTTCGCCGGAGAGCCGCGCCTGCCGCTCTGGCGCTGCAGCCATGGCAAGCTCGCGGCAGGCGCGCGGACCGGTCGGTGATTGAGAGGGCCTGGCGCGCGAACCACTGGCGCGCGAACGAGTAGCCGCGCGAGCTCCCGCTTGCCGATTGTCCGATCGGTCGGTTCGCCGGTCGTTGCGATTTCGCAGCTACGCATCTCGTCGGCGAGGCCCGGACGGGCGCGGTGCGCGGTGTGACGGATCGCGCGCCGGCCGGGCCCGTCAGGTCGCCGTGAGGGGGGCGGGTCGCGCGCGCCATTCCCACGCGGCGACGCCGAGTTCGATCGCCACGGCGATCACGTTCGCGATCGCCACGGGATGCATCACCGCCACGATCGCGATCGCCAGCAGGGCCATCTGCGTCCAGGGGAGCTCACGCGTGATGTAGCGCTCGCCGATCGCGCCCATGCAGAACACGCCGACGGCGCCGCCGAAGAGCGCCAGCACGACGCGATAGAGCGGCGCCTCGTGCCACATCACCAGCGTGGGCCAGTAGACGTAGATGAACGGCACGAGATAGGCCGCCATGCCCAGCCGCATCGCCGTGAAGCCCGTCTTCATCACGGGCGCGCCGGCGATCCCGGCGCCGACATAGGCCGCGAGCGCCACCAGCGGCGTGATCGCCGACACCCCGCCCCAGCAGTGGCAGAACAGGTGGGCGACGAGCGGCGGCACGCCCATCTGCGCGAGGCTGGGTGCGACCAGCGTGGCGGTGATGATGTACACCGAGGTGGTCGGCAGCCCGAAGCTCAGGAACAGCGAACTGCCCGCCGCCAGCAGCAGGGCGGGCAGGAGTTCACCCTGCGCCAATCCGATGATCGACTGGGTGAACAGCAGTCCGATCCCGGAGAGCCCGACACTGCCGACGATGAAGCCGACACTCGCGCAGGCGATCGCGGTCGAGACGGTGTTGCGCGCGCCGGCCTCGGGCGCGGCCAGGATCTTGCCGAGGTTCATCCGCGTCTCGGGCCTGAGCGCACTGACCGCGATGCCGAACACGCCCTCGTTGGACATGTACATGGGGCGGATCACGCGGCGGAAGCCGAAGCCGCCATGGGCAAGGATGTCCGGCAGCCAGGGTCCGACGAACAGATAGCCGATGAAGATCGCCGCCAGCCCCAGCAGGAACATGCCCATGGTGCGGCGCGACGCCTCCGCCACCACGACGCAGAACACCGTGCCGACGATGATGTCGGTCTGGGTCGGCATGCCGCCGCGCAGCACGAAGTCCTCGTAGATCACCGCGAGATAGACCGAGGTCGCGGCCCCGAGCACGGCGAGCACGACATCCACCGCGCCGGGCTGGCGGTCCTTGCCGCGCGAGGTCGCCGGATAGAACAGGAAGCAGAGGAACAGCATCACCGCGAGGTGGATCGGCCGCTGCTCCAGCGCCGGCAGCGGCCGATAGCCCGCCGTATAGAAGTGGAACAGCGACGAGACGATGCTGACCACGCGGATGATCGGCACCCAGATTCCGGCAGGATTGCGGGTCTCGCCGCGGATC
>CALKJX010000297.1 GCA_937995555.1 uncultured Elioraea sp. | reverse complement strand
GACCGAGGAGGCGCTCTATCGCGACGTGCTGGCCGCGGCGGGCGACAAGCCGGTGATCTTCCGCACCATCGATCTCGGCGGCGACAAGCTCCTGCCCGGGTTCTCGCATGCGGCGGAGGAGAACCCCGCCCTCGGCTGGCGATCGTTGCGCATCGGGCTCGACCGGCCGGCGCTGCTGCGCCGCCAGCTCCGCGCCCTGCTGGGCGCGGCGGCGGGGCGGACGCTCGCGGTGATGTTCCCGATGGTGACGACGGTGGAGGAGCTGCGCGCGGCCAAGTCGTTGCTGGACGCCGAACGCCGCGCGGCCGAGGGGCGCGGCGCAGCACCCGTCGAGGTGCGCGCGGGTGCGATGCTCGAAGTGCCGGCGCTGGTGTGGCAGCTTCCCGCGCTGCTGGAGGAGGCGGCCTTCCTCTCGATCGGCGCGAACGACCTCACCCAGTTCCTGTTCGCGGCCGACCGCGGCAACCCGCGGCTCGCCGGTCGCTACGACTTCCTCTCGGCACCCATGCTCGATCTGCTCGAACAGGTTGGCGCGGCGGCAGCCGCCGCCGGCGTGCCGGTCGGGCTGTGCGGCGAGGCGGCCGCGCGCCCGCTGGAGGCGCTCGCCGTGTTCGGCGTCGGCATCGACCAGGTCTCGGTGCCCGCGGCCGCGGTGCCGGCGGTGAAGGCGATGGTGCGCAGCCTCGACCTGGGGGCGTTCCGAACATTCCTCTCCAATCTGCGCCGCTCCGCGCGCGGCGGCGCGAGCCTGCGCGCCGACATCGCGGCCTACGCACGGGATCACGGTATCGTAACGGAATGACGCGCCTGACGCGGCAGTCGTGATTCCGGTGTGATGGCACGCACACCGGCGAGCGGGTTTTCCGTTTCCGCGCCGCACGCGGCTCTGATACGCTTCTTTCGGTCCGCACACGCATCGCGATGCCGTGGCGCGTCGCCGTGCGGACCTCGGCCTTGATGATCGCATAGGTGATCAGAAAGGTCCGTATGCAAGACGAACGGTGGCGGCGCGCGATGCCTGCCCTCGCCGACCGGACACCGCTGACCGGAGAGCGTCCATGCCAGCAGCAAAACGGCCCGCGTCCACCGCGGCATCGCGTTACGACAGCATGACGAAGGCTCTCGGCCTCGCGCGGCTTGACGCGTTCCGCCGCGCCGATCTCACGCCCGCGCTGCGCGAGAAGGCCGGGCTGACCGCCGAGGACGAGCACCGCCTGACCGCCTGCGCCGAGCTTGCCCGCCTCGGCCTGCCCGCCGAGGTCGCGCAGGCGCTCAGCCTGAGCGGCGCGGTCGGCAGCGCCTCCGAGCTTGCCGCGCTCACGCTCGGCGAAGTCGAGCGCGTGCTCGGCGAGGCGCCGGTCAGGCAGCTCCTGCCGGCGGGGTTCCGTCTCGACCGCGCCGGGCTCGAGTCCTGGCTCAAGCTCGTGGTGCCGCTGACCGCCGACGAGTCCGCGCCCGTGCGTACGGCGATCGCCGAGACCGACGCGGCCGACGGCGCGCGCGACGAGGAAGCAGCGCTCGCGGCCGAGGATCCGGTTCTCGAGCCCGGCCGCGTGAACGATCTGCTCGATGCGCTGAAGCAGCGCTGGGGACGCACCGAGGCGGCACTCGCGCCGCTCGCGCGCGCCGGCGCCGCACCGGCGGACGCGCTCGCCCTGCGCGCAGCGCTCGCCGACCTGCAGGCCGGCATCGCCGACGCGCTCCAGGGCGCGCTCGCGCCGGCGTCCGGCGCGTTCGTCGCCATG
Organism: uncultured Elioraea sp.; assembly: GCA_937995555.1. Classification (GTDB taxonomy): domain Bacteria; phylum Pseudomonadota; class Alphaproteobacteria; order Acetobacterales; family Acetobacteraceae; genus Elioraea. The sequence continues at coordinate 7,723 of CALKJX010000297.1, read as the reverse complement.
GACGAGGCCGCCGCGGCGCCCGTCGCCGACGAGGACGCCGACGCCACCGTCGAGCTCGCGCGGCTTCAGGGCGAGCTGCGGCGGATCGAGCTCAGCATCGAGACGCTGCGCGCTGTCTCCGCGGGCGGCTCCGAGGCGACCAGCCCGGCCGCCGCCAGCGAGGATAGCCACAGCGACCGCGAAACATCCCTGAGGGGGGAGTAGGGCGATGAGCGAGGACATCACCACGCCGACGCGGGGCTCGGTGCCGGGCCGCCTGGTCATCACGCTGGCACCCAAGGCCGTCGAGGCGACGCAAGAGCGCATCGCCGCGACGCGCGCGCAGCGCGTACCCGCGGTGCTGCGCGGCACAGGGATCGCCACACTCGATGCCGTGCTGAAGACATTCGGCGCGCTCTCGACGCGCCCCGCCACCGGACGGCGCCGCTTCGAGCGCTTGGTGCGCGTGCGCATGGACCGCCGCCTGATCGCCGAGTTCCCCGAGAAGGCGGATCTCGGCGCGATCGCCGCGGCGCTGATGGCGCTGCCCGAGGTCGAGCGGGTCGAGGAGGACCCCGAGCTCGCGACCGACCAGGACACGCCGGACGACCCGGACTATACCAACGGCACGCAGTGGCATCTGCCGCAGGTCAACATCGAGGGCGCCTGGACACGCTCGAAGGGCAGCGGCGTCATCATCGGCGTCTATGACTCGAACGGGGTGCGCACCGGTCACCCCGACCTCTCCGGCAACTACGTCGCCACGCCGTGTGACGGCGACGGCGACGCCGTGAGCGGCGAACACGGCACGCAGGTGGTGGGGGTGTGCGCCGCCGTCACCGACAATGCGACCGGCGTGGCGGGAGCCGGTTGGAACGCGCGCTTCATGGCGATCAAGGCCGGCGGCGGCACGACCAGCGCGGCTGCGATCGAGTGCATGGTGGACGAGGGTGCCGATGTCATCGTCACCAGCTCGCCCGCCAAGGTGGACAACGAGCCCTCGGCACTCGGCGACGCGGTCGATTACGCCTTCGAGGCGGGCGTGCCGATCATCGCGTCCTCCGGGAACGCGAACCATCCGACCCAGTCGATCCCCTACGACCAGTGGCCGGCGAAGAACGCGCGCACGCTCGCGGTCGGCAACACCGAGTCCGATGACACGCGGCGCACGACCTCGAACTACGGACCGTGGCTCGATGTGATGGCGCCCGGGGTGTCGATCCGCACGACCTCGGGCGCCTCGGGCTTCGCCTCACCGACCGGCACCTCGTTCTCGACACCCCTGGTGGGAGGCGTGGCGGCGCTGATGATCGCGCGCAACCGCACGATCGGGCCGCGCCAGCTCTACGAGATCCTGCGCCAGACCACGATCCTGCCCGCCGGCACCGACACCTCGGATAACCGTTACGGCAACGGGCGGATCGACGCGAACAAGGCGATGAACGCGACGATCGGGCTGTGGAAGGCGGTGCGCTACGGCTCGGTGCCGGCCATCGGCGCCTCGGTCGCGATCAGCAGCACCGGCTGGTGGATCGTCTGCTACAGCAAGAGCGTGTTCGTCGGCTACCGCAACTCGTTCTGGTCGAAGCGCGTCACCTACGACAGCGCCGCCAACGCCCGTCCGGCGGTGGCGATCAACGACAGCGGCGACTGGATCGCCTGCTACAGCCGCTCGACCTTCGTCGGCAACGGCATCGGCACGGCGAAGAAGATGGTCACCTATCCGCGCCGCACCACGCCCGGGGCGGTCGCGATCAACGCGAACGGCGACTGGATCTGCGTCTACAGCCTCTCCTGCTTCGTCGGCCACAAGACGGCCTCGTCGAAGAAGATGGTCACCTACAACGCTGTTCCGGCGGTCGCGGGCGACGTCGCGATCAACGACCGCGGCGACTGGATCTGCTGCTACAGCAGATCGACCTTCGTCGGCTTCAAGACCTCGTCCTCGACCAAGATGGTCACTTACAACGCGGTCGCGCTGGCCGCGGCGTCGGTGGACATCAACGCCGAGGGCGACTGGATCGCCAACTACAGCCGCTCGACCTTCGTCGGCTTCCGCCGCGATTCAGCAACGAAGATGGTGAGCTACGACCGGCGCACCACGCCGGGCTCGGTCGCGATCAACGGCCGCGGCGACTGGATCTGCTGCTACAGCAAGTCCACCTTCGTCGGCTTCAAGCAGTCCTCGGCGAGCAGGATGGTGACCTACGACCAGGTCGCGCCGGCGCGGTCCGCGGTCGCGATCAACGCCTCGGGCGACTGGATCGTGAACTACAGCCGCTCGACCTTCGTCGGCTTCCGCACCTCGTCGAGCGGCAAGATGGTGACGTATCCCAGGCGCAACGTCGCCGGCGCGGTGGCGATCAACGCCGCCGGGCAGTGGATCGCGACCTACAGCGTCAGCACCTTCGTCGGCGAGAAGCGGTCGTGGGCGAGCAAGCGCCTCACCTACAACGCCGTGCCGCTGACCGCCGCCGCGGTCGGCATCAACGACCAGGGCGACTGGATCGCGAGCTACAGCCGCACGACCTTCCTCGGCAACATGCTGAGGAGCAGCGTGCAGGCGGTGCGGCACGCGCCCGACGACATCTCGAAGCGCGACATCGAGAACGGCGCATCCTTCCCGTCCTCGGCACTGCCCGGCGGGCCCGGCGCGGTCGGGATCAACAATGCGGGCGACTGGGTGGTGTGCTACGGCCGCTCGGCCTCCGTCGGCACGCGGGCCGTGTACACCAACACGCACCGCTTCGACTGAGGGTTGAGGCGGGCGGGCCCATCAGGGCCTCAGGGGGCGTGCGTTGGAGCGAGGCCTGCCGCCTGACCACATGGGCCTCGCGGCGAATGAAGCAGGGGGTCATGCGGCGTCGGCGTGGCGCGTTGCGGCGCCAGTCTGGCAGCCCGGCCGCGCCGCCCGTCCGGTTGCAGCCGAACCGGCCGCTGCATCTCCGGCGTGCCCGCGAATACACGCAATTTCCGGGATTTCAACCTTTGACTGTTAACGCTGGCGTGCCCCCCCTCTCTCGCGATAGACAATAGGGCGCCAGGGCGGCGGGTCAGGGGTCCCGCGGCCACGGATTGACGCGCACCGAGGATCAGGCTGGTGCATCACGACGGACACACGACGGTGCTCGAGGACCCGACGACGCTCACAACGGCCGCCCCGTCGGCAGTGGGCGGGCTGTTGCGGGCCACACGGATGCGTCACGGCCTGTCGCTGAACGATGTCGCGGCAGCGCTTCGGATCCGCCGCGACTACCTCGACGCGATCGAGCATGGCCGGGCGGAATCGCTGCCCGCCCCCGCCTACGCGATCGGCTTCGTCCGCAGCTATGCGTCCGCCCTGGGCCTCGACCCCGAGGAGGTGGCGCGCCGCTACCGCGCCGAGACCGGGCTCGCGGCGAAGCGCAAGCCTGAGCTCACATTTCCGGCTCCCGTGCCGGAGCGCGGCGTGCCGGCCGGCGCGCTGGTGGTGGTGGGCGTGGTGCTGGCGGGCGCCCTCTATGGCGGCTGGTACTATCTGACCGATACCGGCCAGCGTCTGGCCGACGTGGTGCCCGCCCTGCCCGAGCGGCTGGCGCGGATCGAGACCGTCCCGGCGGCACCGCCGCCCCTGCCCGCACCGGTGGCGGATGTGCCGGCGGCAGCCGCGCCGGCTGTCCCACCTTCCGTCGCAACCACATCTGTTGCGCCGCCCCCCTTGGCGACCGCGCCGGGCGCGGACCTGCCGCTGGCTGCCCTGCCGCCCGCCTCGCCTCCGCCGATCGCGCTGCCGCCGACCGGCGCCTGGCCGACCGGGCCGGCGGTGACACCGCAGAGCCTGACGCCGCAGCGCCGACCCGATCCGTCGGCCGCAAACGCCGCCCCGGTCGCCGCCCTGCCAGCGGAAAACCCAGCCGCCGAACCGCCTTCCGCCGAGCCGGCGACCTACGGCGCGGTTGGTGGCGAGGCGGGTCGTGTGCTGCTGCGGGCGCGCGCCGATACCTGGATCCAGGTGCGCGAACGCGGCTCGGGGTCGGTGCTGTTCAACCGTGTCTTGCGGCCTGGCGAGACGTATCGCGTGCCGGATCGGCCGGGCCTGCTGATGACCACCGGCAATGCCGGTGGCCTCGAGGTGATGGTCGAGGGTGATGCGCTGCCGTCGCTGGGGGCGCAGGGTGTCGTCCGGCGCGACCTCCCGCTGGAGCCTGCCGCGCTGCGTCAGGCGGTCGCGGCGCTATCACGCTGATCTCGTTCCCGGGGGATGCGCGAAGGGGGCCTTGCGGCCCCCTTCGCCTCTTTCTTGCCCTGGCGGTTTCCGGTCAGGCGGCCTTCATCTCGGCGAGGAAGCGCTCGAACTGGGTGCGCAGGGCCTCGGCGCTGCGGCTGAGTTCCGCGGCGGCACCCTGCACCTGTGCGGCGGCCGCGCCGGAGCCCGAGGCCGCCTCCTGCACCGAGCCGATGTTGGCCGACACCGCGCCCGTCCCCGCGGCCGCCTGCTGCACATTGCGCGCGATCTCCGCGGTCGCGGCGCCCTGCTGCTCCACCGCCGCCGCGATCGAGGCGGCGATGCCGCTGATCTTCTCGATCGTGCCGCCGATCGCGCGGATCGCCTCCACCACCCGGCCGGTCTCGCCCTGCACCGCAGCGATCTGACCGCCGATCTCCTCGGTCGCCTTCGCCGTCTGCGAGGCGAGGTTCTTCACCTCCGAGGCGACCACGGCGAAGCCCTTGCCGGCCTCGCCCGCGCGCGCCGCCTCGATCGTCGCGTTCAGGGCGAGCAGGTTGGTCTGGCCGGCGATGTCGTTGATCAGCCGCACCACCTCGCCGATGCGGTTGGCGCTCGCGGCCAGCGACTCGACGGTGCTGTTGGTGCGGGCGGCTTCCGCCACCGCCTCGGAGGCGATGCGGGTGCTGTCGGCGACCTGGCGGCTGATCTCGGCGATCGAGGCGGCAAGCTCCTCGGCGGCCGAGGCGACGGTCTGCACGTTGGCGGAGGCCTGCTCCGCCGCCGCCGCCACGGCGGTCGCCTGGCGCGAGGTCTCCTCCGCACCCGCCGCCATCCCGGTCGCCGTCGCCTCCAGCTCCGTCGCCGCCGATGCGACGCCCTTCACGACGGCGCTGGACTCGGCCTCGAACCGGGCGGTGATGTCCTCGATCACCTTGGCGCGTGCGGCCTTCGCCTCGGCCTCGCGCAGCTGGGCGGCCTGCAGCGCGCGCGCCTTGACGAGATTGTCGCGGAAGACGGCCATGGTGGCGGCGATGTCGCCGACCTCGTCACGGCGGCCTTCGCCGTAGATCGGGCTGTCGGTGTCGCCCTCCGACAGCGCGCGCAGCCGCGTGACCGAAAGCGCGATCGGCCGGGCGATGCCGCGCGCGCCGATGAGCCAGACCAACAGGCCGGAAGCGAGGAGCGAGCCGACGATCACGGTGACGACCAGCAGCCTCTGCGCCGCCGCACCCGCCACCGCCTCCGCCCGCGTCTCGGCCTGCGCCGCCTCCGCGGCGTCCTCGAGCTCATCGGTCAACTTGTCCAGCGCAAGGAAGTCGTCCAGGCTCGCGTACAAAGTTTGCATCACCGCCGCGTCCTGCCGCTCAGCCGCGGCCAGGGTGCGCGCGACCCCCGCGAGGTAGCGCTCGGCCGCCGGGGCAAGCTGGGCCAGCAGCGCCTGCCGCCGCGGCCCCGCGTGCTGCCGGATCGCCTCCAGGCTCTCGCGGTAGCGGGCCTGGAAGGCACCGATCTCCGATCGGATGCTGCTGATGTCGGCGGAGCGGTCGGTCGCGGCCCGGAACTCCAGGCGCCGGACATGCGCGAACACGGCGTTCATGCGGGCAGCGTGCATCGCCGCGTCGCCCGTTTGTTTCACCTGGGCGAGGTCATCGACCAGAGCGTTGATGCCGCGCACGGCCATGCCGCCGAGCGCGAGCATGGCGAGGCCGAGAGCGGCGGCGAGGATGCCGAACTTGGCGGTGATCCGCAGCGAGGTGATCCACGACATGACCTTCCTCCGAACCATGCTCGGGGAATGATCATCCGCCCTGCTTAAGGAACGGTTGTCGGGAGGATGCGCCGCCACCTGGCGCGATCCAGCACCAACCCGACGTCCCAGCCCCGTGATCCGGAACGGCGCGTTCGCCGGCTCCGTCACGCGAACGTGCGCGCCAGCCAGAACGCCGCCACACCGACCAGCAGCGCCGCCGGCGTCGAGCCGGTCGCGCGCATGACGAGCAGCGTCGCCGCCGCCCCGACGAACCCGGCCCAACCCTCGCGCGCCACCGCCGGGGCCGCGAAGGCGACGAACAGCGTGCCCGGCACTTGACCCAGGAAGGCGCGCAGGAACGGCCCCGGCTGCACGCGCCGCAGCACCAGATAGCCCGAGGCGCGGCAGGCGAAGGTGACGGCCGCCATGCCGAGGATCGCGGCCAGCGTGACCGGGTCGAGGCTCATCGCTGCCCCGCCCCGCCCGCGGTCTCGCGCAGGGCGCCGGCCAGGCTGCCGGCGACGGCGCCGCTCACCACCGCCAGCGCCGGGTTCGGCAGCAGCGGCCCGACGCCGAGCGACACCGCGGCCGCGATCGCCCACGGCGCGGCATCGCCGCGGCCGCGCCAGATCGGCACCAGCAGCGCGATGAAGCAGGCGGGGGCGGCGAAGAACAGCGGATGTCCGCGCGGCAACGCCACCACGGCGCCAACTGCATGGCCCAGCACGGTGGTCGCGAGCCAGGCGCTCCACAGCGTCACCGCCGAGCCGAGATAGAACAGCGCGTCGTGCCGGCCGGCGCGCATCTCGGCGATCGCCAGCGCCCAGGCGTGATCGACGATCGTGCTCACGGTGGCCCATTTGCGCACGCCCTTCAGCGCGTCGATCCAGGGCGCGAGCGACGGGCCCATCAGCGCGAAGCGCAGGTTCACGGCGAGCGCCGCCAGCGTTGCCGAGGCGATCGGCGCCGGGTCGGTCCAGAGTTCGAGCGCCAGGATCTGCGAGGAGCCGGCGAAGACGAGCGCGCTCATCAGCGCCTGTTCCAGCGCGGAGAGGCCCTGCGCCTGCGCCAGCACGCCGACGACCAGGCCGAAGGGAACGAGCCCGACCGTCAGCGGCAGGGTCGCGCGCGCGCCGCGGCGGAACCCCGCGGCGGTGGCGATCACGCGCATCAGCGGCGGAACGCGGCGATGCGCGCCTCCGCCTCCTCGGCGTCCATCGCCAGCGCCGCCTCGGCGAGGGTGCGCGGGAAGCCGGCACGGGCCAGCGCGGCGAGCGCCTTGCGGCGCGCCTCCGGCGGCGGATCGGGCGGGCCGTAGGGGCCGATCCGGCGCTTCCGCGCGGCGATCAGCGCGGCGGCGAGGCGGGCGTCATCGTCCGGCAGGGCGGCGTCGATCGCGTCGCCTGCCGCCGCGCCCGCGCCCTTCGCCGCGAGATGTGCGCCGATCGCCGCGGCCGAACGGCCGCTGCGCGCCAGACGCCGCGCGCGCGCGGCGGCGAAGGCCGCATCGTCCACGGCCCCGGCGGCAGCAAGCCGGGCCACCACCGCCTCGGCGGCGGCGCGCGCCGCGGCGATCGCGCGGTCACGCTCGTCATCGGAGACCTCGGCCGTCCGAGCCCAGCGCGCGACCCGGTTGTTGAGTACGCGCAACAGCCCCGCGCGCGTCGACGCGAAACGGGCGAGATGCGCCAGCGCGGCCTCGTGCAGCGAGGCCTCGGTCGGGCGGGGGAGCGGGCGCGGCCGGCGCGTCATGGCCGGGCGAGCATGACAGGCAGGTGAGGCGGACG
>CALKJX010000296.1 GCA_937995555.1 uncultured Elioraea sp. | reverse complement strand
CGCGATCGCCGCCAAGGCGCAGGCGATCGCCGGCCAGATCCGCGCCGCCGAACAGGCGCTGCTGCGGCTCGCCGATCAGCGCGCCCGGCTCGGCCGCGAGCGGGCGAACCTGGAACAGCAGATGGTCGAGGCGTCGGCACTCGATCACGCGGGGGCCGCACTCGCCGAGGCCGAGCGCCTCCTCGCCGCCGCGCGCGCCGAGGTCGAGGCCGCCGAGTCGGGCCGCGCCGCCGCCCACGCCGCCGCTGCCGAGGCCGCGCGCGCCGCCCAGGCCGCCGACGCCGACCGCACCCGCCTCGCCGCCGAGGTCGCCGCCCTGCGCGAGGTGCTGGCGGTGCGCGAGGACGATCTCTGGCCGCCGCTCGTCGATGCCGTGACCGTGCCCGAGGGGCTGGAGACCGCGCTCGGTGCGGCCCTGGGCGAGGCGCTGGAGGCGCCGGCGGATGCCGCCGCGCCGCGGCACTGGCGCGCCCTTCCGCCGCTCGTCCCCGCCCAGCCGCTGCCTTTGGGTTGCACCCCGCTCGCTTCGTTGGTCGAGGCGCCGGCGGCGCTCGCGCGCGCGCTGTCGCAGGTCGGGCTGGTCGAGGACACGGCCACCGGCGAGCGCCTGGCCCCCGCGCTGCGTCCGGGCCAGACCCTGGTCAGCCGCGACGGCGCCACGTGGCGCTGGGACGGCTACGCCGTGAAGGCGGGCACGCCGACCGCGGCCGCGGCGCGGCTCGCACAGCGCAATCGGCTCGCGGCCCTGCGCGGCCGGCTCGCCGAGGCGGAGTTCGCCGCCTCCGCCGCGCGCCAGGCCCACGAGCATGCGGCCGCCGAGGAGGCGCGCGCGGTCGCCCGGGAGCAGACCGCGCGCAGCGCCCGCCGCGACGCCGAGCGCCGGGTCGAGACCGCGCGCCACGAGCTCACGGGCTTGACGAACCGCGCAACCGCCGCCTCGTCGCGCCTTGCCGCGCTGACGCCGCAGGAGGAGCGCGTCGCTGCCGAGACGGCGGAGGCCGAGGCCACGCTCGCCGCGCATCGTGAGGCGCAGGCGACGCTGCCGCCGCTTGCCGAGGCCGAGGCCGCGCGGGCGGAGGCGCGGGCCGCGCTGTCCGACGCGCGCCGCGCCGAATCGGAGGCGCGCGCCGCGCTGGAAGTGGCGCGCCGCGAGGCCGCGTCGCTCGCCGCGCGCCGCCGCGCGATCGCCGAGGAACGCGCCGCCTGGGCCGAGCGCGCCGCCCAGGCCGGGGCGCGCGAGGCGGAACTCGTCGCCCGGCGCGCCGATGCCGAGGCCGAGCGCGCGGCGCTCGCCGACCGTCCCGCGCAGCTTGCCGCGCAGCGCTCGGCGGCGTTCGAGGCGCTGTCCGCGGCCGAATCCGCCCGCCGCGCCACCGCCGACGCGCTCGCCACCGCCGAGCGCGAGGCTGCGCTGGCCGCCCGCGCCGCCCGCGAGGCTGAGACGGCCCTCGTCAGCCGCCGCGAATCGCTGGTGCGCGCCGAGGAGGGCGTGAAGCAGGCGCGCATCGCCGCCCTCGACCTCGCGCACCAGGTGATCGAGCGGCTGAACATCCAGGCCGAGGCGCTGATCGCCAAGGCCGCCGTCGCCGCGCCGTACGAGGAGGCCGAGGAGGCAGCGGCGAAGAAGCTCGAACGGCTGACGCGCGAGCGCGACGGCATGGGGCCGGTGAACCTCGCCGCCGAGCACGAGATGGGCGAGGTGGAGGCGCGCATCGCCACGCTGAACACTGAGCGCGAGGACCTGATCGGCGCGATCGCCAAGCTGCGCGGCGCGATCGCGGCGCTGAACCGCGAGGGCCGCGAGCGCTTGTGCGCGCGCTTCGCCGAGGTGGACCGGCACTTCCAGGAGCTGTTCACGCGGCTGTTCGGCGGCGGCACGGCACATCTCAAACTGGTGGACAGCGACGATCCGCTGGAGGCGGGGCTGGAGATCATGGCCCAGCCGCCTGGCAAGAAGCTCACCACGCTGTCGCTGCTGTCGGGCGGCGAGCAGGCGCTGACAGCGCTGTCGCTGATCTTCGCCGTCTTCATGACCAACCCGGCGCCGATCTGCGTACTGGACGAGGTCGATGCGCCGCTCGACGACGCGAACGTGGATCGTTTCTGCACCATGCTCGACGAGATCGCGCGCGCGACCCAGACGCGGTTCCTGATCGTCACGCATCACCGGCTGACCATGGCCCGGATGGACCGGCTCTACGGCGTGACCATGCCGGAGCGTGGCGTCTCCAAGGTGGTTTCGGTCGATCTCCAGGCGGCCGAGGCGATGGTGCCGACGGCGGTCGCGGCGGAGTAGCGCAGGCGCACCGCTGCACTGCGGCGCGCTTTCTTGACACCCCCGTAACCCCCCGCTAGGTAGCCCGCGCCTTCCGGGCGGGGAACCGCATGTCGGAGGAGCGACTGTTGGAGGATCCCTCCCGCCCTGACCGTGACGCCTCCTTCGAGGAGCGGCTTCGGGCGGCCCGCGCCAAGGCCGGCCTCGACCGGACGGACGCGGCGAGCAAGGGAACCCCGAGCCCCTGGGGCCTCGGCGTCCGTGCCGGGCTGGAGGTGGCCTCGGCGCTGGCGGTCGGGGTGGGGTTTGGCCTCGCCCTCGACTGGTGGCTTTCCACGCGGCCGCTCTTCACGGTCATCGGCCTGTTCCTGGGAGGTGCGGCCGGGGTGATGAACGTGTACCGCCTGATGCTCGGGCGGCGCGGGCCCGGGCCGGACCGCACACGGGGGAGCTGATGGCTGCCGAAGGCAAGACGATGGACGCGCTGAGCCAGTTCGAGCTCACCCCGATCGTCGCCGGATTCTCCAATTCGAATCTCTACATGCTGATCGCCGGGGCCGCGATCTCGGCGCTGATGCTGATCGGCATGCAGCCGCGCGCGCGCGTGCCGGGCCGCCTGCAGAGCCTGGCCGAGGTCTCCTACGAGTTCATCTACGGGTTGGTGCGCGACCAAGTCGGCCACGAGGGCAAGAAGTTCTTCCCGTTCGTGTTCACGCTCTTCATGTTCATCCTGTTCGGCAACATGCTCGGCATGCTGCCCTACGCCTTCACCTTCACCAGCCACATCGCCGTCACCTTCACCCTGGCGCTGGTGGTGTTCATCCTGGTCACCGTGGTCGCGCTCGCGATCCACGGGCTGCACTTCTTCAGCTACTTCTTCCCCGAGGGCGCGCCCAAGGCACTCGCCCCGCTGATCATCCCGATCGAGATCATCTCCTATCTCTCGCGCGTGGTCAGCCTGTCGGTGCGGCTGTTCGCCAACATGGTCGCCGGCCACGTGATGCTGAAGGTGTTCGCGACCTTCGTGGTGATGATGGGCAGCGCCGGCGTGCTCGGTCTTCTCGGCGCGCTCGCCCCGCTCGCGATCAATGTCGCCCTCGTCGGCTTCGAATTCCTGGTGGCCTTCCTCCAGGCCTATGTGTTTGCCGTGCTCACCTGCATCTATCTGCACGACGCGGTGCATCTGCACTGAGCACGGCCCGCCTCGCCTGACCCTCAACCTGCAAACGCAAAGGATACGAACGATGGAAGTTGAAGCCGCGAAGGCCCTGGGTGCCGGTCTGGCCGTGATTGCGCTCGCCGGCGTGGGCGTCGGCATCGGCAACATCTTCTCCTCGATGGTCGCGTCGGTGGCCCGCAACCCCGCCTCGCGCGACGCGGTGTTCCCGATCGGCATTCTCGGGTTCGCGCTGACGGAAGCGGTGGCGCTGTTCGCGCTGCTGATCGCGTTCCTCATCCTGTTCACCTGAGGCCGGGCGGGACACGTCCCGCGTCCTGACCGTCCGGGGACCGATCGATGCCGCAGCTCGACTTCGCCAATCCGCTCCTGCTGACCCAGGTGTTCTGGCTCCTGGTGATCTTCGGGGCGCTCTACGTGCTCGTCTCGCAGGTCGCGCTGCCGCCGGTGGCGCGGATGCTGGAGGAGCGGGCGACGGCGATCGCCGCCGATCTGGAGCGGGCGCGCGCGCTCAAGGCGGAGGCCGATGCCGCGATGGCCGAGGCCGAGCGCGAACAGGCCAGGGCGCGCGCCGACGCCCAGGCCCAGATCCGCGCCACCCTCGATGCGGCCAAGGCCGAAGCCGTGCAGGCCGAGGCCGACCTGTCGAAGCGGCTCGCGGCCGAGCTTGAGGCGGCCGAGCAGCGCATCGCCGAGGCGCGTGCGCGCGCGATGGCCGCGATCGAGCAGGTGGCGGTCGAGGCCGCGACAGCGGCAACCGGGCGGCTGATCGGCGTCGCGCCAGACGCGGCTGCGGCGCGCGCGGCGGTCGGCGCCGTGCTGGCCGCTCGCCAGGGCTGAGGAGCGTATCATGTCCGATCCGAAGCTCTGGGTCGCGATCTCGTTCTTCATCTTCCTCGCACTCGCGTGGAAGCCTCTGATCGGCCGGATCCTTGCGGCACTCGATGCGCGCGGCGAGCGCATCCGCGCCGAGATCGAGGAGGCGGCGAAGCTGCGTGCCGAGGCGGAGGCGATGCTGCGCGAGGCCAAGGCGAAGCGCGAGGCCGCCGCCGCCGAAGCCGAGAAAGTGCTTGCCCACGCCCGCGAGGAGGCCAAGCACGTCGCCGCCGAGATGCAGGCCGAGCTCCAGGCCGCGCTGAGACGGCGCGAGCGCATGGCGATGGAGCGGATCGCCGCCGCCGAGGCCGAGGCTGCCGCCGCGGTGCGCGCGATCGCGGCGGACGTCGCGGTCGCGGCGACGCGCAAGCTGATCTCCGACACCATGTCCGGCGCCGGTCACGCCGCGCTGATCGACAAGTCG
>CALKJX010000295.1 GCA_937995555.1 uncultured Elioraea sp. | reverse complement strand
GACCTGGGCGAGGGCCGAGAGGAACAGCACCGGCACCTTCGAGCCGGTGGCGCGCAGGGTCTCGAGCAGCCGCAGCCCGTCCATGCCGCCGGGCAGCATCCGGTCCAGCACGATCAGGTCGTAGTTCTCGGAGGCGGCGAGGAACAGGCCGTCGCGGCCATTGTCGGCCTGGTCGATCACATGGCCGCTCTCCTTCAGTCCTTTTGCGACGAACCGCGAGACGTCCTTGTCGTCTTCAACGAGCAGGATGCGCATCAGGCGCTCCACGATGGGTGGTGAGGGTGCGGCAGCGCCGCCATGCCGCATTATATGCGCAGGGTGGGATCCCCCCAACGTCGTCTCGGGCACGTCGGCGTCGCGCCGCCGTAGCGTCCCCCCGGCGCGGGGTTGCACCGCAGCATGGCGCGCGTAGGGTGGCAGTGTCCTTCCGCCACCGGATACCGGCCGTGTCGCTCGCCCTCACCGCCACGCTGGCCATGCTGGTGCAACAGGCTTTCGCGACCTTCACGCGCGGGGTCGTGCCGGTGCTGGCTCCGCCGATCGGCGCCGAACTCGGCATCGATCCGTCCCACGCCGGCAGCTACACCGCGCTCGCCGCCGCCGCGGCCATGGTCGGCACGGTGGGCGTCGGCGGATTCCTCAGGCGCTACGGCGGGTTCCGGGTCAGCCAGGTCTCGCTTGCGATCGCCGGCATCGGCGTCGCCTTGGGCGCGCCGGCGGGCGTGCTCGCGATCGCGATCGGCGGGTTGCTGGTCGGGCTCGGTTCGACCGTCTCGACACCCGCCTCCTCCCACGTGCTCGCCCGCGTGGTGCCGCGCCGCCAGCAGCCGCTCTATTTCAGCATCAAGCAGACCGGGGTGCCGCTCGGCGTGGCGATGACCGGCGCGCTGGCCCCGGCCTTCGCGGCGGTCGCCGGCTGGCGCGGCTCGCTCGGGCTCTGTGCGCTGCTCTGCATCGTCCTCGCGATCCTGCTGGAGCCCTGGCGCGTGCGCTGCGACACCGACCGCGACCCGGCCGCACCCCTCGGGCTCAGCGCGATCGGCGAGACCATCCGCTCGGCCTGGAGCCCAGAGGTCGGCACGATCACCGCGATGGCGATGTGCTATGTCGGCCTGCAGTTCGTGCACACCTCCTTCATCGTCGTGTTCCTGGTCGAGACGCAGGGGCGAAGCCTCGCCGCCGCCGGCGGCCTGTTCAGCATCGCCACACTGGTCGCGATCCCGGGCCGCATCCTCTGGGGCTGGCTCGGCGGGCGCTTCGTCGCGCCGCGGCGCCTGCTCGCCGGCATCGGCTTCGGCACCGCGCTCGCCTTCGGCGCGATGGCCCTGCTGCCAACGGCAGCCCCAAACCTGCTCCTGCTCGGCGCACTGGTGCTCAACTCGGCCACCGTGATGGCGTTCCACGGGCTGATGCTGGCCGAGGTCGCGCGGCTGGCGCCGCCGGGCCGCGCAGGCTCCGTCACGGGCGGGGTGCTGTTCTTCGCCCAGATCGGCCAGATCGTCCTGCCGCCTCTGTTCGGGCTGGTCGCGCTCGCGACCGGCTACCGCATCGCCTGGGCGGTGTTCGCGCTGCCCGCGGTGGTCATGGGCGCCTGGCTGTGGCGGCAGCCGCGGTCGTAGAGGGGTCCTCCGGCCAGGCGTGCCTGGGGTAGCGCCCGCGCATCGCCTTGCGCACCTCGGCCCAGCCGCCGCGCCAGAACGCCGCGAGATCGCCGGTCACCGCGATCGGCCGCCCGGCCGGCGAGAGCAGCTCGATCTGCAATGACACACGCCCGCCCGCGAGACGTGGTGTCGCCGCCAGACCGAACAGCGCCTGTGCGCGCGCCGACGCGGTCGGCGGGTCGCGCGTGTAGTCGATCGCCGCGCGCCCGTGCGGCAGCGCGAGATGCGTCGGCAGCAGGGTGTCGAGCATGGCGACGCGCGGTCCGAGCATGCCGCGCAGGAGTGCGGCGAGATCAAGCCGGGCGAGCTCGCCGAGGTTGCGGACACCCGCGAGGTGCGGGGCGAGCCAGTCCTCGAGCGTGGCGGCGAGCGCGCCGTCGGACAGATCGGGCCACCCCGGTTCGAGCGCCGCCATCAGCGCCACGCGCGCCTGGAGGTTGCGCGCTGTCGGGGTCCACGGCAGCACGCCGAGGCCGCGCGCCCGCACCCCCGCACACAGCCCGCGCGCCACCAGCGCTGCATCGGGATCGGCGATCGGTGCCTCGTCCAGCACCAGCGCATCCAGCACGCGCCGCCGCCGCGCCCTCACCGCGCCGGCCTGGTCGTCCCAGGCGACATCCTCGGCCGTGACGATGCGCGCGGCGGCGAGTGTCTCCACCTCGGCGCGCGTCAGCGGTGCGGCGAGGCGGATGCGCGCATCGGCGCCCGAGAGGTCGAGCGCCGCGACCGCGAGGAACGGGACGCGCGCGAGCGGGTCGGCGGGCGGAAGCCGTGCGCCTCGGCCATTCGCGAGCAGGAACGCACCGGGCTCGCCGCGCGCCATCGCGATGCGGTCGGGAAACGCCGCGGCGAGCAGCACGCCGGCATGATCAGGATCGCCGCCGCGCGCAGCGAGCCCGAGGCGGCGCCGGTACTGCGCCGCCGCGCGCGCCGCCGCGCCCCCGAGCCGGCCGAGCCGCAGCCGGATGTCGGCCGGCGCGTCCGCGCCGCGCAGCGGATCGCGCTCCTCCAGCGCCGCAGCGAGTTCGGCGGCAAGCACGGCCTCGGCTTCGCCCCGCTCGCGCGCCGCGACCATCATCGCCGCCAGCCGCGGATGCGCGCCGAGCCGCGCCATCGCCCGCCCACGCGGCGTGATCGCGCCAGTCGCATCCAGTGCACCGAGCGTGCGCAGCAGCTCGCGTCCGGCCGCGAGCGCGCCGGCGGGCGGCGGATCGAGGAACGCGAGCGCCGCCGGATCGGCCCCCCAGGCAACGAGATCGAGCGCAAGCGGGGCGA
Source organism: uncultured Elioraea sp. (assembly GCA_937995555.1). Lineage (GTDB taxonomy): Bacteria > Pseudomonadota > Alphaproteobacteria > Acetobacterales > Acetobacteraceae > Elioraea. Next base: position 1,479 of record CALKJX010000295.1, on the reverse strand, counting down.
GATCGGCCTCCAGGATCTCCGGCCGGTCGGCGGCGGCGAGCCCGCGATGCGCGGCTTCGGTCCAGAGCCGGAACACCACGCCGGGGCCGAGCCGCCCGGCGCGGCCGGCGCGCTGTTCGGCGGCGGCGCGGCTGATCCGCACGGTCGCGAGCCGCGTCAGCCCCGAGCCGGGATCGAAGCGCGGCGCGCGGCGGAAGCCGCTGTCCACCACCGCGGTGACACCCTCGACGGTGAGGCTGGTCTCGGCGATCGCGGTGGCGAGAATGATCTTGCGCCGGCCGTCGGCGTCCGGGCGGAGCGCGAGATCCTGCGCCTCGGCCGGGAGTTCGCCGTGCAGAGGGCGGACGACGGCCGACGCGTCGGCGAGCGCGGACTCGGCGCGGCGAATCTCGGCCATGCCGGGCAGGAACACGAGGATGTCGCCCGACGTCTCGGCGAGCGCGCGCCGTGCCGCCGCGGCAGCGCGCTCGGGCAGGTCGCGGGCATCGTCATCACGCGCGGCCCAGCGCACCGCGACCGGGAACATACGGCCAGCGCTCTCGATCACCGGCGCATCGAGCAGCCGCGCGAAGGCGGCCCCATCCAGCGTGGCGCTCATCGCGACCAGACGCAGCTCCGGCCGTACCGCCTGCAGGTCGCGCGTCAGCGCCAGCGCCAGATCACCGTCGAGCGAGCGCTCGTGCACCTCGTCGAACACCACGCAGGCGACGCCGGAGAGGCCCGGATCGGCGTGCAGCCGACGCACCAGCAGCCCTTCCGTGACCACCTCGATCCGGGTCTCGCCCGACACGGCGGCATCGAGCCGCGTGCGCAGCCCCACGGTCGCTCCCACCGGCTCGCCGCGCAGCGCCGCCATCCGCCGCGCGGCCGTACGCGCCGCGACCCGGCGCGGCTCCAGCACTACGATGCGTGCATCCGGCGCGCGCCACGGCGCCGCCAGCAACGCGAGCGGCACGACCGAGGTCTTGCCCGCGCCGGGGGGTGCGACCAGCACCGCGTTGCCACGGTCGAGCGCGGCGAGGAGCGCCGGCAGCGCCTCGGCGACGGGAAGCGCGGCGGCCTCGGCGGGGAGCGGGGGAGCGGTCATCGGCGCCATGCTGGGCCGGTGCGGCGCGATGCGGAACCAGGGCACGGCGCCGGGGCGGCTCGACAGTCGCACGCCAGGACGATACCGCGGACGGGAGGCGCGGGGTCTGCGACCGCAACCGCTCCGACACGGCAGGTGACCGCATGAGCACGAGCGAACGCCTCGACGCCGCCCTCTATCGCATCCCCCTGCCGGTGGCGCGGTCCGACAGCACGCACCACACGATCACGCATTTCCAGCTCATCACGGTGGCCGTCCCCGAGACCGACGGCGCGACCGGGCTCGGCTGCACCCACACGGTCGATTCCGGGGGCGCGGCCGTGGTGGCGCTGAGCCAGAATGACCTCGCCCCGGTGGTGATCGGGCAGGACGCCGAACGGATCGAGGCGATC
>CALKJX010000294.1 GCA_937995555.1 uncultured Elioraea sp. | reverse complement strand
CGATGCCGCCCGCGTCGATGAGCAAGCTCATGACCGCCTATGTGGTGTTCGAGCTGCTGCGCGACGGCCGGCTCAGGCTCGACCAGCAGCTCCCCGTGAGCGAGCGCGCCTGGCGCATGGGCGGCTCGAAGATGTTCGTCGCGGTGAACACCACGGTGACGGTAGAAGACCTGCTGCGCGGCGTGATCGTGCAGTCGGGCAATGATGCCTGCATCGTGCTGGCCGAGGCGATCAGCGGCAGCGAGGAGCAGTTCTCGGAACTGCTCAACGAGCGCGGCCGCGCGATCGGACTGACCAACAGCACCTTCCGCAACTCGACCGGCTGGCCGCATCCCGAGCACCGCATGACCTGCCGCGACCTCGCGCTGCTCGCCGCGCGGCTGATCCACGACTTCCCGGACTACTACCGCTACTACGCCGAGCGGTCATTCCGGTTCAACAACATAACCCAGGAGAACCGCAATCCGCTGCTCTACCGCAACATCGGCGCGGATGGGCTGAAGACCGGGCACACCGAGGAGAGCGGCTTCGGGCTCACCGCCTCGGCGGTACAGGACGGGCGTCGCGTGATCCTGGTGGTCAACGGGCTGCCCTCGATGCGCGCGCGGTCGGAGGAGTCCGAGCGGCTGATGCGCTGGGCCTTCACCGAGTTCGAGAACGTGCGCCTGTTCGGCGCGGCCGAGACGGTGGAGGACGTGCCGGTGCATCTCGGCACGCGGGCCACCGTGCCGCTCGTTGCCGGGCGGGATCTGGTGGTCACCGTGCCGCGGCAGTGGCGGCGGAGCGCGCAGATCGCGGTGCGCTACGTGTCACCGGTGAGAGCGCCGGTGCTGCGCGGCGCCGAGCTCGGCCGGCTGGAGATGTCGGGCCAGGGCGTACCGAGCATGTCGATCCCGCTCTATGCCGGGATGGACGTGCCGATGCTCGGTTTCCTGCCGCGCATCCTGGGCGGTGTGCGGACCCTGGTGCTGGGGTCGTGACGGCAGGCTCGTCTCGCGCCATGGCGCGCGGGGTGTTCATCACGATCGAGGGCGGCGAGGGGGCCGGGAAGTCGACCCAGCTCGCGCGGCTCGCCGAGGCGCTGCGGCAGTCAGGCCGCGAGGTCGTGGCGACACGCGAGCCCGGCGGCACGGAGGATGCCGAAGCGATCCGCGCGCTGCTCGTGGGCGGCGCGCCCGGCCGCTGGGACCCGGTGGCCGAGACGCTGCTGCACTACGCCGCGCGCGCCCAGCATGTCGCGTGCCTGATCCGTCCCGCGCTTGAGCGCGGAACCGCCGTGCTGAGCGACCGTTTCGCCGACAGCACCATGGCCTATCAGGGCTTCGGCCAGGGGGTACCGCGCGAGACGATCCGCGCGATCCACCTGGCGTCGCTCGGCCGGTTCGCGCCTGACCTGACGCTGATCCTCGATCTGCCGGTCGAGATCGGGCTTGCGCGCGCCGCCGGCAGGCAGGCGACCAACCGCTACGAGCGCTTCAAGCACGACTTCCATGCCCGTGTCCGTGCGGGGTTCCTCACCATCGCGCGCGAGGAGCCCGGGCGTTGCGTCGTGATCGACGCCACGCGCCCGCCGGATGTCGTCTGGCGTGCGATCGCCGGGGCCGTGAGCGGGCGGCTGCGCCTCCATCTTGAGGACGCGGCGTGAATGGCCAAGGCCCTGCCGCCCGCCCAGCCGGAGCTGTCGCCGCGCCATGCCGAGACACTGGTCGGCCATGACGCCGCGCTCGCCGCGTTCCGGCATGCGTGGACGAGCGGACGTCTGCACCATGCCTGGCTGATCGGCGGGCCGTCCGGGATCGGCAAGGCCACGCTCGCCTTCCGCATTGCCCGCTGGGTGCTCGCCGGCGGACCGGAGACCGACGCCTCGCTCGCGCTGCCGGCATCGCATCCGGTGTTCCGCAAGGTCGCGCTCGGCAGTCACCCCGATCTCGCGGTGCTCGAGCGGAGCGAGAACACGAGAACCGGGCGGATGCGCAGCGAGATCGTCGTGGACGATGTGCGCGCGCTCTCGTCCTTCCTGCGCCTCACGCCGGCCGAATCCGACTGGCGCGTGGCGATCGTCGATCCGGCCGATGATCTCAACCGCGAGGCGGCGAACGCATTGCTCAAGATCCTGGAGGAGCCGCCACCGCGGGCGCTGCTGCTGCTGGTGGCGCACGCGCCGGGGCGCCTCTTGCCGACGATCCGCAGCCGCTGCCGGCGGCTGATGCTGGCGTCGCTCGCCGAGGCCGAGGTCGCATCGCTGCTCGGCACGCTCGCGCCCGAGGTGCCGTTGCCCGAGCGGCGGGCGGCGGCGGCAATCGCGCGTGGCTCGATCGGCCGGGCGCTGACGATGGCCGGGGAGGGTGCCGGGACGTTGAAGCAGGCACTCGACCAGGTGATGGGCCGGCTGCCCGACGTCGATCCGGTGGCGGCGCACGCCCTCGCCGACAGCCTCAGCCGGCCGGGCACGGAGGAGAACTTCGCCCTTTTCATGGACCTGCTGCGCGATGCCGTCGCCGCGCGCGCGCGCGCCGCGGCGACCGGCGCGCCCGACCGTGTCGCCGCCTCGCGTCCGCTTGAAGAATGGGGAGCGGTGTGGGAGAACCTGGGTCGGCTCGCGCGCATGACCGCCGGGCTGACGCTCGACCGCAAGCAGGCCGTGCTTTCCGCCCTTTCGGCGCTCCGGCCCGGCGCGGTTCCCGACATGCCCTGAGCCCGGACCGATGGCCGACGCCGCCCGCACCTACGTCACCACGCCGATCTACTACGTGAACGACGTGCCCCATATCGGGCACGCCTACACCACGCTCGCCTGCGACGTGTTCGCCCGCTTCATGCGGCTCGACGGGCATGAGGTGTTCTTCCTCACCGGCACCGACGAGCACGGCCAGAAGGTGGACAAGGCGGCGGCGGCGGCCGGGATGGCGCCGAAGCCTTTCACCGACAAGGTATCGGAGAATTTCCGCGCGCTGGCGAGCGCGATGGACATCTCGAACGACGATTTCATCCGCACGACCGAACCGCGCCACTACCGCGCCTGCGAGGCGTTGTGGCGGCGCATCCACGACGCGGGCGATCTCTATCTCGGCGACTATGGCGGCTGGTACGCGGTGCGCGACGAGGCGTTCTACCGCGAGAGCGAAACGACTGTGCAGCCCGACGGCACGCGGCTCGGTCCGACCGGCGCGCCGGTCGAGTGGGTGAAGGAGCCGTCGTGGTTCTTCCGCCTGTCTGCATGGCAGGACCGGCTGCTGGCGTTCTACGCGGCGAACCCGGACTTCATCGCGCCGGAGAGCCGGCGCAACGAGGTGATCTCGTTCGTGAAGTCCGGGCTGGAGGACCTGTCCGTCAGCCGGACCTCGTTCACCTGGGGCGTGCCGGTGCCGGGATCGGACGGCCACGTGATGTATGTCTGGCTCGATGCGCTGACGAACTACATCACCGCGGCCGGCTACCCGGACGAGGCGCACCCGCGCTGGAGGTTCTGGCCCGCCGACCTGCACATGGTCGGCAAGGACATCCTGCGCTTCCACGCCGTCTATTGGCCCGCCTTCCTGATGTCGGCCGGGATCGCGCCGCCCAAGCGCGTGTTCGCGCATGGCTGGTGGACGGTCGAGGGGCAGAAGATGTCGAAGTCGCTCGGCAACGTGGTCGATCCGCACGCGGTGATCGGCGAGTTCGGGCTCGACCCGTTCCGGTTCTTCCTGCTGCGCGAGATCCCGTTCGGCGCGGACGGCGACTTCTCGCGCCGGGCGATGATCCGGCGGCTGAACATCGATCTCGCCAACGAGTTCGGCAATCTGGCGCAGCGCACGCTCGGCTTCGTCGCGCGCAATCTCGACGGCATGCTGCCGAGCCCGGATGTGCTGGGCGGCGACGACGAGGCGCTGCTGGCGCAGGCGAAGGGGCTGCTGCCGCTGATGCGCGCGGAAATGCGCCGGCAGGCCTTCCACGCCGCCCTGGAGTCGGCGTGGCAGGTGGTGCGCGAGGCGAACAGCTACATCGACCGCCAGGCACCGTGGAAGCTGCGCAAGGCCGATCCGGTGCGCATGGGGACGGTGCTCTGGACGCTCGCCGAGACGCTGCGGCATCTCGCGATCCTGCTCCAGCCGGTGATGCCGCGGAGCATGGCGCGGCTGCTCGACCAGCTCGGCGTCGATGCACGCGACCGCGACTTCGCGGCCCTCGCACGGCCGCTCCCGGGCGGGCACGCGGTGCCGACGCCGGAGCCGCTGTTCCGCAAGGTGGAGGACAAGGAGGGGCAGGGGGCATGATGCTGATCGACAGCCACTGCCATCTCGATCACTGGCGCGAGGAGGAGATCGCCGGCGTCGTCTCGCGCGCGGCCGAGGCGGGGGTGCGAACGCTGATCACCATCGGCACGCGCATGGGCCAGGCCGCGACGGTGAAGCGCATCGCCGAGACCTTCCCGGATGTCTGGTGCACGGTCGGCATCCACCCGCACCAAGCGGCCGAGGCGACGATCCCGTCGGTCGAGGAGTTCGTGACGCTGGCCGATCACCCGAAGGTGGTCGGGATCGGCGAGGCCGGTCTCGATTACCACTACGACCGGGCGCCGCGCGACATCGCCGCCGAGGTGTTCCGCCGCCAGATCCGCGCGGCGCGGACCACCGGCCTGCCGCTGGTGATCCACGCGCGCGACGCGGATGCCGACCTCGCCGCGATGCTGAAAGACGAGCACGAGCAGGGCGGGGCGTTCCCGTTCGTGCTGCACTGCTTCTCCTCGGGCCGCGCGCTCGCCGAGACCGGGGTGGCGCTCGGCGGGTCGGTCAGCTTCTCGGGAATTCTCACCTTCAGACGCTCGGACGATCTGCGCGCCCTCGCGCGCGACCTGCCGGCGGATCGGCTGCTGGTCGAGACCGACGCGCCGTTCCTCGCGCCCGAGCCGTTCCGCGGCAAGCGCTGCGAGCCGGCGATGGTGGCGCACACGGCAGCCGTGCTGGCGGGCGTACGCGGGGTCCCGGTGGCGGAGATCGCCGCGCTCACGACCGCGAATGCGGCGCGGCTGTTCGCACGGCTGCGCCTGCCCGAAGCCGTCACCTGATGCGCGTCACCGTCCTCGGCTGCGGCGGGTCGGGCGGCGTGCCGCTGATCGGCGGGCTCTGGGGCGCCTGCGATCCGGCCGAGCCGCGCAACCGGCGGCTCCGTGGCTCGATCCTGATCGAAACCGGATCGGCAACGATCCTGGTGGATGCGAGTCCCGACCTGCGCGCCCAGTTGCTGGCCGCAGAGGTGCGCCGGATCGACGCGGTGATCATCACCCATGCCCATGCCGACCACGTCAACGGCCTGGACGACCTGCGCTACGTGAACCGGCTGATGCGGAGCCCGATCCCGCTCTATGCCGACCGCGCCACGCTCGATGAGCTCAGCCAGCGCTTCGGCTATGCGTTGCGGCCGCTCGATGGCCACGGCTTCTACCGGCCGGTGCTGGAGCCGCGTGAGGTCAGCGCCGGTGCGGCATTCGAGGCCGCCGGGGTGCCGGTACTGCCGATCGCCCAGGATCACGGCTTCATGGCGACGCTCGGCCTGCGGTTCGGCGCCTTCGCGTATTCGACCGACGTCGTGCGGATGGACGAGGCGGCGCTGGCGGCGCTCACCGGCATCGACACCTGGATCGTCGGCTGCTTCCAGCACACCGCGCACCCGACGCATGCGCATCTGCCGCTGGTGCTGGAGTGGGTCGCGCGCATCCGGCCGCGCCGGACGGTGCTGACGCATATGAGCGAGCGGCTGGACTACGCGACGCTGGCGGCGACGCTGCCCGAGGGCGTGGAGCCGGCGCATGACGGGCTGGTGCTGGAGCTTGCGGACCATCCGGCGGTGCCGGCATGATTTACCATAATCCAGCTTATCGGATTTTGTGATGCGGACTCCGGACGGTCCTTCCGAGCCCCCAGCCGATGCCGGCGCCGCCACGCTGCGCCTGATCGCGATCATGGCCGCTCTGCGCGATCCCGCCCGCGGCTGCCCCTGGGACAAGGAGCAGACCTTCGCCTCCATCGCGCCCTACACGATCGAGGAAGCCTACGAGGTCGCCGACGCGATCGCCCGGCAGGACTGGCCAGCCCTGAAGGACGAACTGGGCGATCTCCTGTTCCAGGTCGTCTACTACGCGCAGATGGGCGCCGAGGACGGCCGCTTCGACTTCGCCGCCATCGCCACCGCGATCGCCGACAAGATGGTGCGTCGCCATCCGCATGTGTTCGGCAGCGAGAGCCGGCCGGACGCCGACGCTCAGGCCCATGCCTGGGAGGCGCAGAAGCAGGCCGAACGCGCCGCGCGCGCCGAGACGGGCGTGCTGGACGGGGTGCCGATCGCCCTGCCCGCGCTCACCCGCGCGCTGAAGCTGACGCGCCGTGCCGCCCGCGTTGGTTTCGACTGGCCGACGCCTGCGGCCGTCCTGGAGAAGCTCGCCGAGGAGACCAGGGAGCTGCAGGATGAGATCGCCGCCGGCGCATCCCCGGAGCGGCTGGCAGACGAGGTCGGCGACATGCTGTTCGTGCTGGCCAATCTCGCGCGCAAGCTCGCCCTCGATCCCGAGACGTGCCTCCGGCAGGCCAATCGCAAGTTCGAGCGACGCTTTCGCGCAATCGAACAGGCCCTTTCCTCCGAAGGAAAGTCCCCGTCCGACGCGACGCTCGACGAGATGGAGGCGCTCTGGGCCGCGGCGAAACGCGCGGAGATGCGCTGAGCCGGCTTCCGCTCAGACCTGCATCCTGACATCGTCGAGCGGCAGCCCCGACGGCGCGCGGTGCGCGGTCAAAGTCTGCAGGGCATCGACCGCCCCGCCCGGCGGCAGGTTGAGCATCAGCATGTGTTCCTGATGCTCGATCCTGACCCAGCGCGCGCCGCGCAACGCCGCCAGCAACCGCTGGCCCTGCGCCGGAACGGTGACGCGCATCGTGGCGGGATCGCTCAGGCGCAGATGCGCCGGCCAGCGCGCTCCCGACGGCAGGCGCAGCGCGACCGGATGGGTGCGGTCGTCCTCGAGCGGCCAGGCCATGCCCTCGATCTCCATGACGACTATCCCCCCACCCGGCGGCGAGACCATGATGCGCAGCCGCGTGCCCGTGCGCTCCAGACTCTCCAGCAGCGCCACGTCGGCGCCGCCACGCCGTTCGAGCGCCAGCCGCCAGGAAAGCTCGCCAGTCTCGATCCGGTCCATGATGGCGACTTGACGACGGAGTGATGCTCGCCGTTGTGAGGTGCGTCACACAGTTCGGGCTTGCCAAGCGATGCGGCGCAGTGCCGTGCCGCTGGCGCGCAGCGCCGCGCAACAGGTTGACGTACAAAGAGATGCGCAGCGCGCCCTTCTCGCACAGGTCGCCCTGCTCGCGTCCTCGTCGTGCCTCGCGCTTGTCCGTAGCGCGTTGACGCTGATTGGGCGCCGTCTTCGCCGCCGCCCCACGCCGGCAGCGGGATCAACTCGGTCCCGTGGGGCACGGGTGCGACCCTCTTGGCCTGCAGCCGGCCTTGACTCTTCACTCCGCTATCGTAACGAGGACATGGAGTTCCACCACACGCAGCGCGACCCGTCCATCGGCACGCCGCGGCGTGCCATCACGCGCGCGGGTTCGGCTGCCGCCACGTGGATCCGACCGCCGGCGCGGAACACCAGGAGCAGCCCGGCCGGGCCGTGCACGGCGCACCTCCAACCCGCCGACATCGTGACTGCGCGCCACGATGACGATCTCGCCGCCGGGCGTCGCGGGGCAATCGGGACCAGAGGCCGGGAGCCAGCTCAGGCCTGCGTCTCCTTCGGCACGTCGCTGCGGCCGCGCAACGCCATCACGGTCGCCAGCATGACAGCGACGGGGGTCTCGGCGCCATCGCGACGCGCGAACAGCCCCGCCTCGACGACCGTCAGCATCCGTCTCCGGCCTTGCGCACGCGGCCGCGCGCGGTCAGCGCCTCGTCCCTCGCATGCACCCGCGCCCCATAGTCGGGGTCGGCGGCGCCCGGTCTGCGGTCACGCGGCGAACAGCGCTGCCTTCAGCGCCTCCCACCCCGCCCGATCCGGCGCGGCGAGCAGCCCGCCCGTGTGCACGCCGGCGTGGTAGGGTTGCCCGTCCAGCCGGCGCGCGTACCCCCCTGCCTCCGCGTGCAGCAGCACACCCGGCGCGTGATCCCAGGGATAGAGCCGCCAGTACAGAAGCCCGTGCAGCTTGCCCGAGGCCGCCAGCCGCCACTCATGCGCCGCGCAGCGGAGCTCCCAGGTCGCGCCGAGCGCGCCGAGATTGCCGCGCACGATGCCGGCCCGCTCCTGCGGCAGGTAGCGATGGCTGACGGCCGCCACCATCCGCCCGACCGGCGCCGACTCGGCCACGCGCAGGTCGTGGCGCGATCCGTCCGCGCCCTGCACCCAGGCCCCCTCCCCGCGCAGCGCGATCGCGGTGTCCTTCAGCACCGGATCGTGGATCCAGGCCGCGACCGGCTCGCCCCGGCGGATCAGCGCCAGCATGACGCCGAACAGCGGCAGCCCGGCGGCGAAATTCGCCGTGCCGTCCACCGGGTCGCAGACGAAGATCGCCTCTGCCGCACCGACGCTCGCGAGCAGTGACGGGTCGGCTGCCGCCGCCTCCTCGCCCACCACCGGCACGCCGGGGAACATCCGGCCAAGGGCCGCCTCGATCGCGCGCTCGGCCGCCTCGTCGGCGGCCGTCACCATGTCGTGCGGGCCGGTCTTGGTGCGCACCTCGCCGGCGGCGAGGTTGCGGAAGCGGGGCCAGATTTCGGCCGCGGCCGCCTCCGCGAGCAGCGCGGCGACTTGGGCCGCGCGCGCCGCGGTGATGACGGGGCTCAGCCTTCCACCCCGAGGATGTCGGACTCCTTGAGGATCACGTAGTCCTTGCCGTCCATCTTCACCTCGGTGCCCGACCACTTGCCGTACAGCACCATGTCGCCCTTCTTGACGTCGAGCGGCAGCAGCCGCCCATCCTCGGTGCGGGTGCCGGGGCCGGCGGCGATCACCTTGCCGCGGGTGGGTTTCTCGCCGGCGGTGTCGGGGATGATGATCCCGCCCTTCGACTTCGTTTCGGCAACGGCGGGCTCGACCAGGACACGGTCGCCGAGCGGCTTGAACGGCATCGTGACTCTCCTTGGGTGATGCGGGCGCGCATCGCAGCAGCGCCGCGGCGTGGCGTCAATCGTGCGCGCCCGCCTCGCGCGCCCGACGGCTGTCGAAACGCGCGCGATCGTCGGGGCTCAGCCGCACGGCGAGATGGATCGCCTCGGCGGTGTCGCGCCGTTCCAGCACCTCGCCGTGCGCATAAAGCCAGGCGAGCGCCGCGCCTTCGGTCGGGTCGAGCGCGATCCGATGGACCGGCAGTCCGGCCGAGAGCTTCGCATCCAGCGCCGCGCGCAGCCGATCGAGCCCCGCGCCGGTCAGCGCCGAGACCAGCAGCGCACGCTCGCCGAGACCCGCGAGTTCGCTCAGCGCCGCATCGTCCAGCAGGTCGGCCTTGTTCAGCACCTCGATGGTGCGCTCGGGCCAGGCCTCGTCCAGCGAGCCGTCCTTCACCATGCCGTCCAGCACGCCGATCACGTCCGCCCGCTGGGCTCCGCTGTCGGGATGCGCGATGTCGCGCACATGCAGGATGATGTCGGCCTCCGCCACCTCCTCGAGGGTGGCGCGGAACGCCTCGACCAGCTCGTGCGGGAGGTCGCTGATGAAGCCGACCGTGTCGGACACGATGACGCTGCGCCCCGAGGGCAGCTTCAGCCCGCGCATGGTCGGATCGAGGGTTGCGAAGAGCTGGTGCCTGGCGAAGACATCCGCGCCGGTGAGCGCGTTGAACAGCGTCGACTTGCCGGCGTTCGTGTAGCCGACCAGCGCGATCACCGGATAGGGCACGCGCTTGCGCGCGCCGCGATGCAACCCGCGCGTGCGCCGCACCTCCTCCAGCTCGCGGCGGATCTTCGCCATCCGGTCGCCGATCAGGCGGCGGTCGATCTCGATCTGGCTCTCGCCCGGACCGCCCAGGAAGCCGAAGCCGCCGCGCTGGCGCTCCAGGTGCGTCCACGACCGCACCAGCCGCGTGCGCTGGTAGTCGAGATGCGCGAGCTCGACCTGCAACGATCCCTCGCGCGTGCGCGCCCGCTCGCCGAAGATCTCCAGGATCAGCCCGGTGCGGTCGATCACCTTGCAGCCCCAGGCGCGTTCCAGGTTGCGCTGCTGCACGGGCGAGAGCTGCGCATCCACCACCGCGACCGCGATGCCGTGCAGCTTCACCTGCTGTGCGATCTGCTCGACCTGACCGCCGCCGAGCAGGGTCGAGGGGCGAGGAGCACGCAGCGGCAGGACGGTGCGCCAGCGCACATGGAGGCCGATCGACACCGCAAGCGCGCATGCCTCCTCCAGCCGGGCCTCGGCCGGGCGGAGCACATCGCTGTCTTCCTCCACCGCGGCCCGGCCGGACCAGGGCAGTATGACCGCGGCCGCGCGCGGATCGGGCGGTGTCTCGGTCGGAGCGGCGCGGCGTCCGCGCCGCTCCGGCAGGGTGTCAGTCGGCAGAGGTCGCTTGCGCAGGGGCAGGCTCCTTGGCCGCTGCCTCGGCCGCCGCCTTGGTGGCGTCGAACAGCACCACCGGCGCGCCTGGCATCACGGTCGAAATGGCGTGTTTGTAGACGAGCTGGGTATGCCCATCACGCCGCAGCAGCACCGAGAAATTGTCGAACCAAGTGATGATCCCCTGAAGCTTCACGCCGTTCACCAGGAAGATCGTCACCGGCGTCTTGTTCTTGCGGACATGGTTCAGGAACACGTCCTGTACGTTCTGCGACTTCTCAGCCATGGCCAGAGCCTTCTTCTGCTTGTCGTTTCGGGTCGCATTCGGTCCGGGAAAATGCCGGCGCGGCACTTCGTCTCCGCGACGCCCCAGGCCGGGATATAGCACCGGGTCAGGCGCGCACAAGCCGGGCGAGATGATCGCGGAGCGCGGCGTGGTCGGAGAGATGCAGGGCTGGTGCCGCGTGCGCCGGCCCGCCGTCGTGCGCTGCGTCGCCGATCAACACGCCATGCACGCCCGCGTTGCGCGCGGCCTGCATGTCGAGCGCGGTGTCGCCGACATACCAGACCTGCGGCCCGGCGGTGAGGCCGAGCGCACCGAGGGCGAGGCGGATCGGCGCCGGATCCGGCTTGTCCGCCTCGGCATCGCCGGCGCCGATCAGGGTGACGAAATGCCCGCTCCAGCCGAGCGCCTCGGCCTCGCGGCGGAGGTAGCGGCCGGTCTTGTTCGACACGACCGCGAGCGTCAGGCCGAGGGCGCGCGCGTGCAGCAGCGTCTCGGCCGCGCCTGGCAGCGGCGTGACGTTCTGCAGGTGCGTGCGTTCCAGCGCCTCGTAGAAGACATCGCGCGCGCGCTCCCACGCCTCGCCGAATAGGCCCGGAAAGCTGTCGCGCAGCGACTGGCGCACACGGCCGCGCACCTCGGCGAGCGACCAGGGACGATGGCCGAAGGTGGTGAGGGCCGCGTTCAGTGCCGAGGCGATGCCCGGCCAGGCATCGACCAGCGTGTTGTCCCAGTCGAAGACGAGGGCGCGGGGCGGTGGGTCGCTCATGCCGCGCGCGGGACGTTGCGCATGCCGCTGACGTGACGGGCGAAGATGTCGAACAGCCGGCGCGTGATCGGACCGGGAGTGCCATCGCCGACCTTGACGCCGTCGATCGCCAGGATCGGCTTCACGAAGGAACTCGCCGAGGTGATGAATGCTTCGCGCGCCGAACGGAGCTCCGCCTCGCTGAACGGGCCTTCGACGAATTCAATCCCCTCGTCGCGCATCAGGCCCATCAGCACCTGGCGCGTGCAGCCCGGCAGGATGTTGCCGCCGAGATCGCGCGTGCGCAGCCGACCCTGCTGATCGACGATCCAGACCGTCGTCGAGGCGCCCTCGGTGACCATGCCGTCGGGCGCGATCATGATCGCCTCCGTCGCGCCCTTCTCGACCGCCGCCTGACGGGCGAGCACGTTCGGCAGCAGGCCGACCGTCTTGATGTCGCAGCGCGCCCAGCGCTGATCCGGATGCGTGATCGCCGTGCCCTTCCAGCCGTCGATCCCGGCCGGGAAGGGCTTCAGCCGCTTGGCGGTCACGACCAGCGCGGGCGCGATCGGCTTGGTGGGGAAGGCGTGGTCGCGGCGCGCCACACCACGGCTGATCTGGAAATAGACGATGCCTTCGGTGATGCGGTTGCGACGCACCACCTCGCGCAGCACACGCGCGAGCGCGGCGCGCGGCATCGGCATGGGGATGCGGATCTCGCGCAAGGACCGCTCCAGCCGGTCGAGATGCGGGCCTTCGTCGACGAAGCGACCGTCATGGACGTGCACGACCTCGTAGACCGCGTCGGCGAACTGGTAGCCGCGATCCTCGACATGCACCGCCGCCTCGCGATGCGGGACGTAGCGGCCGTTGACATAGGCGATGCGCGACATGGGGACCTCCGGAATGACGCGGTCAGTCAAGCGCAGCCGCGCCGAGCGCGCCAGTGTCCGGCGATCAGGTCTCGGCGACCTCGACCACCCGCCCGCCGCTGATACGGACGAGCTCGGCTGGCGTCGTCTCGAACACGTGCATCGGGCTGCCGGCCGCCGCCCAGACGCGATCCAGTGCCATCAACGCCGCGTCGATCAACACGACAGGTGCCACCTCGTGCCCGACCGGCGCGACCCCGCCGATCGCGAAGCCGGTGGTCTCGCGCACCCAGCGGCCATCCGCGCGCTCGATCGGGGCGTCGGCCGCCGCCGAGACCTTCGCGAGATCGACGCGGTTCGCACCCGAGGCGATCACCAGTACCGGCCGGCCCGAGCCTTTGGCGCGGAACACCAGGCTCTTGGCGATCTGCGCCACCGCACAGCCGACCGCGCGCGCAGCCTCCTCGGACGTGCGCGTGCCGGCCGGGAACATAGAGATGGTGTCGGCGTGGCCGGCCGCGCGCAGTGCGGCGCGCACCCGGCCGACCGAGCCCCCTTCTCCCGCCTCGTTCATCCGCCGTTCGCGGCCACGCGATCCTCGGCGTTCACGCCGAGACTCTTGAGCTTGCGGTGCAGCGCGCTCCGCTCCATGCCGACGAAATTGGCGGTGCGGCTGATATTCCCGCCGAAGCGGTTGAGCTGGGCGAGCAGATACTGCTTCTCGAACAGCTCGCGCGCCTCGCGCAGCGGCAGCGCCATGATCTCGCCGGACCGGTCCGGGCGCAGCACGGGCGGGGCGGCGGCACCGATGTCGGGCGGCAGGTGTTCCGCGCGGATCGGCTCCTTGGCGTCGCCCGGCGCCATGATCAACAGCCAGTCCATCAGGTTGCGGAGCTGACGCACATTGCCCGGCCAGTCATAGGCCTGGAGCACCGCGAGCGCGTCCTCGGCGAGGTCGCGCAGCGGCAGCCCGGAAGTCTCGGCCGAGCGGGCGAGGAAATGGCGTGCGAGCAGCGGGATGTCGTCGCGCCGCTCCCGCAACGCCGGCACGCGCAAGGGCACGACGTTGAGACGATAGAACAGATCCTCGCGGAACTTGCCGGCCGCGATCTCCGCGCCGAGATCGCGATTGGTGGTGGCGATGACACGCACATCGACCTTCACCCGCGTCGCCCCGCCGATCCGCTCGAAGGACTGGTCCTGCAACACGCGCACGATCTTGCCCTGGGTCTCGAGCGGCATGTCGGCCACCTCGTCGAGCAGCAGCGTGCCGCCATGCGCGTGTTCGAGCGTGCCGGCGCGCCGCGGCTGCGCCATCGGATCGGCACCGGCCTCGACGCCGAACAGCTCGTCCTCCAGCCGGCCGGGATTCAGCGTCGCACAGTTGAGCACCATGAACGGTCCGTCGGCGCGGCGCGAGCGGGCATGGATCATGCGCGCCACGACCTCCTTGCCCGCACCGGCCGGACCCGTGATCAGCACCCGCGAGCCGGTCGGCGCCACCTTCTCGATCGCCGAGCGGAGTTCGCGGATCGCCGCCGAGGCGCCGACCATCTCGGCCTCGGCGCCGGCGCGGAGCCTGAGTTCGCTGTTCTCTCGCTTGAGCTGGGCGGCCTCGATCGCGCGCCGTACCACCAGCAGCAGCCGATCGGCCTTGAACGGCTTCTCGATGAAGTCATAGGCGCCCTGCTGGATCGCCTGCACCGCGGTCTCGATCGTGCCGTGGCCGGAGATCATCACCACCGGAACGACCGGCTCCTCGCGGTGCATCGCCTCCAGGATCTGCAGCCCGTCCAGCTTCGAACCCTGCAGCCAGACATCGAGGATCACCAGGCTCGGGCGGCGTGCACGGAACACCGCGAGCGCCTGGTCGCTGTCGGCCGCCTCGCGCGTCTCGTAGCCCTCGTCGCGCAGGATGCCGGTGACGAGCATCCGGATGTCGGGCTCGTCGTCGACGATCAGGATGTCATGCGCCATTGGCCATACGCGGCATCTCGTTCATCGTCTGGGCGGCTGCGGCGGCGAGCGGCAGTGCGAGCACGACGCGTGCGCCCGGTGTGCCGTCCGCCCGGTCCGACAGCACCAGCCTTCCGGCATGGTCTTCCATGATCTTCTTCACGATCGCAAGGCCGAGCCCGGTGCCCTTGGTCTTCCGCGTCACATAGGGCTCGGTGAGCGCCTCGCGCCCCTCCTCCGGCAATCCGACTCCGTCGTCCTCGACGACGATTCGCAGCTCTCCGGGCGCCTGTTCGAGCGCCACGCGGATCGCGCCCGCGCCGGCGCGCCCCGCCACCGCGTCGGCGGCGTTGGCCAGCAGGTTGGTCAGCGCCTGCCCGATCAGCCGGCGGTCGCAGGAGACGCGCGGCACCTCGTCCGGCAGGTCGACGGTATAGGCGATCGCGGGATGGGCGTTGCGCTGCAGGAACACCGCCTGGC
>CALKJX010000293.1 GCA_937995555.1 uncultured Elioraea sp. | reverse complement strand
GCGGGAACCACAACGCCGGCCTCCTGGAGCACGCGCGTCGCCACGGTGGTGCAGTTCGGCCCGAACAGACCCCAGGTCTGGGGCGCACCCGCGCGCAGCGTCTGCAAGGCGGTCGAGGCCCGGGTCGCCTGCTGCGTCGTCACGGCAAGCTCGGTGAGGATGTAGCCGTTTCCGGGTCCGCCGAACAGCGGCACGACGCGCCCGGGCGAGGTGCCGGCGAAATGCACCCACGCCGTCCTGCCGCCCGCGGTCACGCCGACGGCGTTGTGGCCCATCTGCAAGGCGCTGCGATGCAGATAGGCGACGGCCACGCGCTCCGTCGCCTGCTCGGCACCGGCGATCGCCAGCCGGCGGGACACCCCGATCGCCAGCCCCGGCCCGACGCCGGCCGCGATGTCCACCGCCGTGCCGACGCCGCGCGCGGTCTGCGGCGAGGCGCCAAGACCCCGCGCGGCCGCGGTGCCGAGCTGTTGCGTGTAGCTGTGCTGCACCTCCCCATGCCACAGGGTGCGGAAGCCGGCGACCACGGTATCGGCACCATGCGCGACCAGGATCACGCCCCCCACGGTCGTGGCGGGTTCCGGCAGCACGACGCCGCCGACGCCGAGCGCGATCTCCAGCCCCCCGCCGATCACCTGGATCCCGCCGACGAGACGCGAGCCCCAGCTCGCGCCGTTCTGCCCGGTGTCGCTCATTGTGCCGTTCCTCCGGCGTGTCGGGTGCGCGGACCCGCTGCGGGCACCGCCTGTCGTTCCGACCAGCCCAGCTTATGGTTGCGCCGGCGATCGCGTGGTGAGGCGGATCACACGACCGCCCCGGATTGCCGCCCGTGCTGCCGAACCCTAGGATCGCGCCAAGGCCGAGGAGGTGCTGCTCATGAAGGATGCGGTTCGTTTCGATACCGGCGGCTATCGCTACATCCCCTCGGTGTTCCAGTACTCCGCCGGGATCGCGGCGCTGGACGGGTTCGAGGTCGAGCGCGCCTGCCTGCACACCCCCCTGCCCCTCAGCCTGGCCTACGGCTTCGTCGAGCATCATCTCGCCGCGATCGGAAGGCCGAGCACCGCCTTCGCCGCCTGCGAGCTGCGCTCGCCCGCGCCCTTCACCGATGCCGGCTTCACCGAGTTCAACCGCGTCTATGTGCAGACGCTGGAGCGCTGGGGCATCTACAAGGACGGCGTCAATCCGGTCGCGCGCACCAATGTCTGCCCGCTCTACGACGTGCCGTCCGAGCCGGTGATGTTCGCCTTCTCCTACACCGTGCCCGCGCGCGCCCCCGCGACGCGGCCGAGCTTCGTGATCGCCGGCGGCGGCGAGGCGGCGGAGGGCGCGGGCTCGTACCGCGAGCGCACCGTGCGGTACGGCGAGACGCATACGGAAGCGCTGCGCGAGAAGGTCGAGTTCGTGCTCGGCGCGATGGAGAAGCGGATGGCCGCACTCGGCCTCTCCTGGGCCGATGCCGTGCACGCGCAGATCTACACGGTGTTCGACATCGGCCATCTGCTCGGCCCCTGCTTCGGCCCGCGCGGCGCGCTCCGGCCAGGCGTGGTGTGGCACTATGCGCGCCCGCCGGTGGTGGGGCTCGACTACGAGATGGACGTGCTGGGCCCCGCGCGCACGATCATCGTCTGACCTGCGCCCGCCTTACCCGCCCATGCCGAGGTTCCGATGCGGATCGCCGTGCTTCAGTTCAGCCACGAGACGGTGACGTTCCTGCCGAACGACACCACGCTGGACGATTTCCTCTATCCCGGCTCGCCTGCCGCCGGCGAGGCGCTGCTCGGCTCCGACCCCAAGGGGTACACGGGCGGGTTCGTTCAGGTCGCGCGCGAATGCGACGGCGTCGAACTGGTCGGCATCGGATCCCCGCTTAGGCCGAGGACCGGCACGGGCTCGGGCTGGATCACGACCGAAGCGTTCGAGACCTTCCTCGGCCGCATGGTCGCGCAGTTGCGCGCGCAGGGTCGGTTCGACGGCGCGTATCTGGCGCTGCACGGCAGCACCACGATGCACCGCATTCCCGCGGGTGTGGCGCTCGCGCGGCAGGCGGTGGCCGAGGGCCGCGCCCCGGTGGTGCTGGCCGATCACAGCGACCGTTCCGGCTACGCCACATGGCTGCTGCGCGAGATCGTCGCCCAGGGGCTGTCGCGCACCCTGGTCGCCACCATCGCGGCCCCGCAGGCGATCGGGACGCCGGCCGCGCGCGGCGCGAAGCCGGGCGATCCATTCGACATGGAGATCGGCGGCCGTGTCGATCCGTCCGCGGGCGATCCGGTGCGCATCACCGGGCGCGTGCTGGCGATCGCGGACGCCAGCACGAAGCGCGCGCAGGGGCGCGGGCAGACCTGGGTGTGCGTCGCGTTCGGCGAGGGCAACGTGGTCGTGCTGAGCCCGTTCCTGGTGCAGATCATGCATCCGGAGGAGCTCTGGGCGCTCGGCCTTTCGGCGGCCGACTACGACGTGATCGCGATCAAGTCGCGCGTGCATTTCCGCCGCGGCTTCGACGACAGCGGTTTCGCGCCGACCATCCTGCTGGTCGAACCGGACGAGCCCTTCCTCGGCACGGTGCGGCTGGAGGCGCTGCCGTACCGCAACCTGAACCTCCGCGACTTCCACCCCTATGGCGGACCGGCCGACCCGTTCGCGTAACGGCGGCACTCAGGGATACGCGATCCACTCCCGCGTGCCATGCACAAGGTAGCGGTGCATGCGCGCCCCGTCCCACGAGTAGCGGAACTGGCGCGCCTGGGTCACCGGCAGGGTGATGCAGTCGGGCCAGAACAGCGCGAGCGCCTTGCCGGCAGGGAAGCGCACGCTCGGGTAGAGCACCCCGTCGCCGCCGCCTTCGCGCACCTGCCGGCCGAACGCCTGTCCCGGCCCCCAATCATCGGGGGCGAGCAGGGCCGCGTTGGATCCGTCCGCCACCCGGCCCTGCACGGCGGCGACGAGCTCGCGGTAGTCCGCCTCGCCCGGCGGCTCGTCGGTCGCGCGCATGAAGCGCTCGAAATGATGCGCGGTCTCGGCCAGCGCCACCTCGAAACGGTCGCCGCAATACCACACGCCGTAGCTGCCGTCGGAGAAGCGGCCGGGGCGGTCGCGCGAGACATGGGTGAACGCGCCCATCACGATCGAGGCGGTGGGGCCGGCGACGCGCCGCGCGACCGGCACGAGCGCGAGATTGCCGACCTGGTCGCGGATGCGCGGATTGAGTTTCGCCTCGGCCGCAACGAGCAGCTCCCAGTCGGCCGGATCGGCGATGTCCTCGAAGATGTCGATCGGCGGATAGATCGTGCGGATGACCCGGTGCGAGACCCGCCAGCGGACCCGGCGCAGCCTCACCAGCCGGCGCGCTCGGCGTCGAGATAGGCGCGCACGGCGGCGAGATCGGTGGGTGCGCCTTGCAGCATCCGGTCGAGCGCGCTCATGCCGCCGAACGCGGCGTTGGGCCGGCGCACCCAGGCATAGCCCTGCGCGGGCGAGGCGAACATGAAGCGCAGCGCCTTGTGGATGCCGAGCAGCGTGCCGAGGCGGAACACGGTGTCGTGCGGCACGGCGGCGATCTCGCCGTTGCGCCAGCGCTGATAGGTGCGGGGCGACGGCTCACCGAGCAGCCGCCGCGCCTCGGCCGCGCTCAGGCCCCAGCGGTCGAACAGGGCGAGGCAGGCGCGCAGCATGGCCCGCGCCTCCTCGGCGGTGATGCCGGCGCTCGGCGAGGCCGCCGGCGCCAGCGCGCGTGCCGTGGCTGCCATGGAGAGGTCTCCTCTCGCGGACACTGTGGGATTTTCGGCAAATGGCGTCAAGCCGGCTTCTTCAGCCAAATGGCGCAGGGCGACAGCGCGAGGAAACGCTCCCTGCCCGCCTGCCGCACCGCGCGCGATCGGTCATGCCGGAGGCGGAGCACGAGGGACAGCCCATGCGGACCGGCGATATTGCCGGCAAGGCCCGCCTCGTCACAGGATCGAGCCGCGGCATCGGCGCCGCGGTCGCGCGGATCCCGATGCGCCCCGTCGGCACCGCCAAGGAATGCGTCGGCGCGTTCCTGTTCCTCTGCTCGGCGGCGATGAGCGGCTACGTCACCGGCCAGGTGATCGCGGTGAATGGCGGGCTGCTGA
The DNA here is from genome assembly GCA_937995555.1 of uncultured Elioraea sp. Lineage (GTDB taxonomy): Bacteria > Pseudomonadota > Alphaproteobacteria > Acetobacterales > Acetobacteraceae > Elioraea. Next base: position 10,804 of record CALKJX010000293.1, on the reverse strand, counting down.
TGCCGCAGGCGGAGGCGGGGCGGGTCACGACCGCGCCGCGCGGATCGCGCGCCACACCCGTTCCGGGGTCGCCGGCATGTCGAGATGCGTGACGCCGAACGGGCGCAGCGCGTCGACGATCGCGCTGATCACCACCGGCAGCGCGCCGACGGTTCCCGCCTCGCCCGCCCCTTTGATACCGAACGGGTTGTTCGATGTGGGCACGTGGTTGCCGATCACCTCGAAGGGCGGAAAGTCGGCCGCGCGCGGCATGCGGTAGTCCATGAAGCTCGCGGTGACGATCTGCCCGGCCTCGTCATAGGCGATCGCCTCGCCGAGCGCCAGGCCCGCGCCCTGGGCGATGCCGCCATGGATCTGGCCCAGCAGCAGCAGCGGATTCACCACCGCGCCGACATCGTCGCACACCACGTAGCGGTCGATCCGGACGACACCCGTCTCGGGATCGATCTCCACCTCGCAGACATGGCAGCCGTTCGGAAACGTCGCCTCCTCGGTGGTGGTGACGGCGAGGGCCGCGAGCCCCATCGGCTCGCCCTCCGCCAGCGCGCCCAGCCGGTACGAGGCCCGCGCCACCTCCTCGATGCGGAGCGCGCGGTCGGTGCCGGCGACCCGGAACGACCCCGCATCGAACTCGATATCGCCCTCCGCCGCCTCCAGCAGATGCGCCGCGATCCGTCTGCCACGCGCGATGATCGCATCCGCCGCCTGGCGCAGCGCGAACCCGCCGGCGATGACGGAGCGGCTGCCGAAGGTGCCGCGCCCGTGCGCCACCGCGTCCGTGTCGCCGGCGACGATGCGCACGCGCTCGAACGGCAGCCCGAGCAGCGACATCGCCATCTGGCGGAACGCCGTCTCGTGGCCCTGGCCGTGGTTGTGCGTGCCGAGCAGCAGCGTCGCGTCGCCGCCCGGATCGAAGCGGATCTCCACCCCCTCCTCGTTCGGCGCCTTCTGCGGCCCGGCGGCGATCTCGATCGCGTTGGCGATCCCCCTGCCCCGCAGCATGCCGCGCGCCTCGGAGCCGGCACGGCGGGCGGCGAACCCGTCCCAGTCCGCCGCCTGCATCGCCTTGCGCATGGCTTCGGGGAAGTCGCCGCTGTCATAGGTGAACACGAGGCCGGTGCGGAACGGCATCTGCCCGGGCTGGATCAGGTTGCGCCGGCGCAGCTCCACCGGATCGATGCCGAGACGGTCGGCCGCGACATCGATCACGCGTTCGATCGCGTAGGTCGCCTCGGGCCGGCCGGCGCCGCGATAGGGCGCGGTCGGCTGGGTGTTGGTGAAGGCGCCGCGCACCTCGGCGCGGATCGCCGGGGTGCGATAGACGCCGGCGAGCCCGCCGAGATTGTTGGTCGGCGAGTGCGGCGTGTTGAACGCGAGATAGGCGCCGAGCCCGGCCACCGTGCGGATGCGCAACGCCAGGAAGCTCCCCTCCCGGTCCAGCGCCAGCTCGACCGTCGAGGCATTGTCGCGCGCGTGGAAGTCCGAGAGGAAGGACTCGGTGCGATCGGCCACCCACTTCACCGGCCGCCCGACCCGGCGTGCGGCCCACAGCACCAGCGCGTGCTCCTGTGTCGGCGAGCCGCGCATGCCGAACGCGCCGCCCATGTCCGGCGAGACGAGCCTGAGCGCGTGATGCGGCACATGCAGCACGGTCTCGGCGAGTTCCGAGCGGATCTTGTGCGGCGCCTGCACGCCGGACCAGAGCGTGTAGCGCGCCTCCGCCGCGTCCCACGCACCGACCGCGGCGCGCGGCTCCAGGGGGTTGGCCGAGACGCGCGTCACCCGGAAGTCGAGCGAGACCACGTGCGCCGCGCGCGCGAAGGCCGCGTCCACCGCCGCCGCCTCTCCGAGCCCGAACAGGAAGCAGAGATTGTCGTCGCAGAGCCCCGGCCAGACCGCGGGCGCGCCCGGCGCGAGGGCGGCCATCGCATCCGTCACCGCCGGCAGTGGCTGCCAGTCGATCGCCACCAGCTCGGCCGCGTCTTTGGCGGCGTTGCGCGTCTCCGCCACCACCACCGCGACCGGATCGCCGACGAACCTCGCCGCACCTGTCGCGAGCACGCGATAGGGCGGGCGCGGCATCGGGCTGCCGTCGGGGCGGTGCCGCTGGACGACGGTCTGGAGCGTGCCCAGACCGTCGGCTTCCGCGTCCGCCCCGGTCAGCACCGCGAGCACGCCCGGCGCCGCACGCGCGGCCGCGGTATCGATCGCGCGGATCGCCGCATGCGCATGCGGGCTGCGCACGATCGCCATGTGCGTGACCCCCGGGATCGCGAGATCGTCGGTGTAACGGCCGAGGCCGCGCAGCAGCCGGCGGTCCTCCACGCGGCGGACGGGCGCGCCGATGCCGCCCGTTTCCACGGGACGGATGTCGTCAGGCATCCGCAGGCGCCCAGGTGGTGTCGGGGTCGAGCGGCCAGATCGGGCGGGGGATGTTGCGGTAGGGCACGCGCTCCAGCACGACCGAGGTGAGGCCGGGCACATCCACCTCGACGATCGCCTCGCGCGGGAAGATGTCGTCGAAGCCGGCGCGGAAATGCCCACGCGACTTCACGACCAGCGACCGGACGGCACGCAGATCGACGCCGAGATGCTCGGCCATCGCGGGCTCGGCGAACTGGCGGCGATGCGTCACCACGATCACGCGCAGGCCGCCGAGGCGCAGCAGCGCCGTCCTGCCGAGCGAGACGCGGCGGCCGGCATAGATGCCGCGCCTGCCGACGAACTCGCCGTCCGACAGCGCCTCCACCACCGCCTCCGCCTCGAAGGGTTCGCTCATCGGATGCGGCTCGGCGCGGTTGAAGCGGGCGGTGAAGCGTGCGCCGAGGCCGCGTTCATGCGCCTCGGCCGCGAGCGGCGGGTCGTTATGGATACCGAACAACGCCCCCTCGACCCCGGCGGCATGGAACGCGCGCAGGATGTAGGTCGTGTTGCCGCGCCCGCCGCCGCCGGGATTGTCGGCGACATCGGCAAACAGCAGCGCCTGGCGCGCCGGGTCCGCTCCCGCCTGCTTCGCCATCGCGACCGCCGTCTCCAGCGGTGTCAGCGTTATCCGGAACCGCTCGCGCATCGACCAGAGCTTCGCCGCCACGTCGTTCGCGACCATCTCGGCGCGCGCCCGATCCCCCTTCGCGGTGACGATCACCGAAAGCCCGTTCTTCGGCGTGTCCCCGAGCGAGAAATTGGCCAGCACCGACACGTCCAGGATCGTGTGGTCGATCAGCGACTGGCCATGGGCGATGATGTCGGCGTAGGGCCCCTGGTCGGTGTTCATCGCCACCGCCGGGGTGATCATCGGCAGCTTCACGAATGCCGCCTTCGGCCGCATCCCGCCGAGCATCGCCCGCATGGCGAAGGCCGCGTCCATGCCGCGCTCGATCATGTCCACATGCGGATTGGTCCGGTAGGCGATCAGCACGCTCGCCTCGTCCACCATCTTCCGCGAGACGTTCGCGTGCAGATCGAGGGTCGCGATCACCGGCACATCCGGCCCCACCACCCCACGCACCGCCGCGAGCAGCACGCCGTCGGGATCGGGCTCCGCGGTCGCGGTCGCGGCCCCGTGCAGCGCGAGGAACACCCCGTCCACCGGCAGGGCGGCGCGCAGGCCGGTCGTGATGCGTGCGACCACCTCGTCGAACACCGCCTGCTCGACCGGGCCCGAGGCGCCCGCACCGGTCGCGAGCAGCGGCACCGCCGTCCACGCCTCGCCCTGGTCCATGCCGGCGAGGAAGCCCGACAGGCAGGCCGAGGCACGCGGCGCCGGCGCGCGCAGATCGGCGAGCAGCCTCTCGCCCTCCAGCCAGTAGGTCGCCTCGAACTCGGCCTTCGGCGCCGGCGGCGCATGGCCGTTGCTCTCGAGCATGAAGCCGCCGATGGCGATGCGGGGGGGCGTGCGTGTCATGGCGGCGGAGACTGCGACGGCTGCCCGCTTTGCACAACGCCCCCGGCGCGGCATGATGGATCACGGAGACGAACGGAGGGTTCGATGCGAAGGATGCTGTGCGCGGCGGTGGCCGCAATCGCGCTGGCGGTCGGCGGGGCTTCGGCGCAGACGCTGACACTCGGCACCAAGCTCGAGCTGAACACGCTCGATCCGCATTTCTTCAACGGCTTCCCGCAGGCCTCGAGCCACAGCCAGATCTTCGACGGGCTGACCTACCAGAACGACCGGCAGCAGCTCGAACCCGCACTCGCCGAGAGCTGGCGCCTGATCGACGACCTCACCTGGGAGTTCAAGCTCCGACGCGGCGTGGTGTTCCACGACGGCTCGCCCTTCACCGCCGACGACGTGATCGCGACCTATGCGCGCCTGCCGAACGTGCCGAACAGCCCCGCGCTGTTCACCGTGTTCACCCGCGCGATCGCCGCGATCGACAGGATCGACGACCACACGATCCGCATCCGCACCTCCACGCCCAACCCGCTGCTGCCGCTCGACCTCAGCCGCGTGTTCATCATCCGCGCCGCCGATGCCGGCCAGACCACCAGCGAGTTCAACGCCGGCAAGGTGAACGGCACCGGGCCGTATCGTCATGTCGAGTGGGTGAACGCCGACCGCCTGGTGCTGCAGCGCTTCGACCGGCACTGGCGCGGCCCCGCGACCTGGGAGCGCGTGACCGAACGCGTGATCACGCGCGACCCCTCGCGCGTCGCCGCGCTGCTCGCCGGCGAACTCGACGCGATCGATCTGGTGCCGACCGCCGACAAGGCGCGCATCCAGCAGGACCAGCGGCTCGCGCTGTTCAGCGGCCCCGCCGCGGTGGTGCACTACATCGCGCTCGACTCCGCCCGCGAGCAGAGCCCGCATGTCGGCGCGAAGGACGGTCAGCCGCCGCTCGCTCGCAACCCGCTGATGGATGCGCGCGTGCGCCGCGCGCTCTCGCTCGCGATCGACCGCGCCGCGATCTGCGACCGGCTGATGGAGGGAAGCTGCACGCCCGCCTCGCAGATGCTGCCGCCCTCGTTCCCCGGCACCAGCCAGCGTCTCCGGCCCGACCCGCTCGACCTCAACCGCGCGCGCGCGCTGCTCACGGAAGCCGGCGTGCCGAACGGGTTCCGCCTCGCCCTGCACACCACCACCGACCGCTATCCGAAGGACAGCCAGATCGCCCAGGCGATCGGGCAGATGTGGACGCGGCTCGGGCTCCAGGTCGCGGTCGAGGGCGTGCCGGGCCAGGTGTTCTTCGGCGCGGCGACGCGCCAGGAGTTCTCGGCCTTCATCGCGCAGTACGGCACGATCGAGGCCTCGGAGGGTCCGCGCGCGGTGCTGCACACCAACGATGCGCAGAAGGGGCTCGGCGCGGCCAACCGCGTGCGCTACTCGAACCCGCGCGTCGATGCGCTGATCGTCGATGCGCTGGGCGAGATGGACCCCGAGAAGCGCATCGCCAAGGTGGCCGCGGCAATCGAGGCGGCGATGGAGGATCAGGCGCTGATCCCGGTGTTCCACCCGACCTGGGACTACGCCGCTCGGCGGACGCTGATTGTCACCCCGCGCCCCGAGCGGCGCTTCAACGCGCTGATGATCCGCCCCGCAAGCTGAGGATGAGGGGGCCGGCCTGCGCCGCCCCCTCCCCGCTCACGCCTTGGACGGGCAGGTGCTGATGCCGAACGGCGCATAGGCCGGGCACCAGCCGATCGCCGCGGTCGCGAGCGGCACCACGCCGATCCAGCCCCAGACGCCGATCGTGCCGGTCGCCGCCAGCGCGACCAGCACCACGCCCACCACCGCGCGCACGGCGCGATCCACCATGCCCATGTTCTTCGTCACGGTCTGCACTCCCTTGCCGGTCATCCTGTGGTGCAGCAGAGCCGATCCGCCACGCGCGGTCCGTGACCTAGGTCACCGAGGCATGCGCGGCCGCCGCCAAGCCCTGCGGATCGGTCACGACGATCCGCCCGCGCGCCAGCGCCACATGACCCGCACGCTCGAACGCCTTGAGGCGGCGGCTCACCACCTCGCGCGCGGTGCCGAGCTCCGCCGCCAGCGCCTCGTGCGTCGCCGGCACCGTCCCGTCGGCCGCGCGCAGGGCCAGCAGCCGCCGCGCGAGCCGCGTGCCCACCTCGTCGAACGCCAGTTCCTCGGCGAGCTCCATCAGCCCCGCGATACGGGCCGCATAGGCCGCGAAGGCGAAGCGGCGGAACGACGGCTGCTCGGCGATGAGCCGCAGGAACTCGGCGGCCGGCAGCAACAGCGCTTCGACGTCCGTCTCGGCGATCGCCTCGGCATCGTAGGTCGCGCCTTCGAGCAGACCGGCCGTCGTCAGCACGCAGCTCTCGCCCGCATGCACCCGGTAGAGCACGATCTCCCGACCGTCCGCCGCCACACGCGAGACCCGCACCTGCCCCGAGGCAACGATCAGCCAGTGCGCGCAAGGCTGGCCCGGACGGAAGGCGGCCGCGCCCGGCGGCAGGCGCACGCGCCTCGCGGCCGAGCGCACCGCATCACGGGCCGAGGGGTCGAGCGGGGCGAGCGGGTCGAGCATCAAGGAACGCACGGGGGGAAGGGCCGCAGCCGAGGGTCCGTCGCGGCAAACCGCGATGGGGCCCGTGCCCTGCCCTCCAGCCCCCGACCCGCGGGAACGACGTCAGACGTGGAAGCTCTCGCCGCAACCGCAACGACCCTTCTCGTTCGGATTCACGAAGGTGAAGCCGGACGAGAGCGTGCCCGTCTGGTAGTCCATCACCGTGCCGATCAGGAACAGCGAGGCGCGACGGTCCACCAGGATCGTCAGACCCTGATCGGTCACCACCTCGTCGTTCGGGCCGGGTTCGTCCACATAGGTCATGTCGTAGGACAGACCCGAGCAGCCCTTGGTCTTCACGCCGATGCGCAGGTATTTCTTCGCGCCCGGGCGCGCGTACAGGCTGCGGATGCGCTCGGCCGCGGCCTCCGTCAGCCGCATCAGCGGCGGCAGGCCGCGCGCGGGTCTCGTTCCAGCGGTTGCCGTGCTCATCGCGTCTCCCCAGCACCTCAGAACATGTTCACGGCGAGGCGGGCCTCCTCGCTCATCCGACTCGGGTCCCAGGGCGGATCCCACACCACATCGACGTCGCAGCGCGTCACCCCCGGTACCGACAGGATCGCCTGGCGCACCTGCTCGGGCAGTTCCTGCGCCGAGGGGCAGCCGGGCGCGGTCAGCGTCATCTCCACCTTGATCGCACCGTCATCCTCGATGTCGATCGCGTAGATCAGGCCGAGCTCGTAGATGTTCACCGGGATCTCGGGATCATAGACCGTCGAGACCGCGTCGATCACCGCCTGCTCGCTGACCCCCTGCGATGCCGGCACCTCGCCCTCGGGCGTCCAGACCGTGCCCGCCGGAGCATGCATCCCTTCGCTCATTCGGTCGTCGCGCTCCCTTCGCCCTTCAGCGCCGCCTCCATCGCATGCCACGCGAGCGTGGCGCACTTCACCCGGCTCGGATACTCGGCCACGCCGGAGAGCGGCTGCAAGCGTTCGATGTCCTCGGCGTGCACCTCGCCGCAGACGGGGCAGACGCCGGTGCGCGCGAGCGTGCGGAACGCATCCGCAAGGCTGCGCGCCTCACTCGTCGTCTTGCCGCGCACGACCTCGGTCATCAGCGAGGCCGAGGCGATCGAGATCGCGCAGCCGCGGCCCTGGAACGCGACGTCCTCGATCCGCTCGCCGGTGCCGAGCTTGAGCCACACCTCGACCTTGTCGCCGCACATCGGGTTGTCGCCCTTGGCGTGCAGCGCCCCATCGAGGCGACGGAAGTTCCGCGGATGCCGTCCGTGGTCCAGGATCACCTCCTGGTAGAGATCGCGCAGCTCCTCGAACGCCTCGCTCATCGGAAGAACGTCCTGACCCGCGTCAGCGCCTCGGCGAGCGCATCGATCTCGGACCGCGTCGTATAGACGCCGAACGAGGCGCGCGTGGTGCTGTCGAGGCCGAACCGGCGCATCAGCGGTTCCGCGCAGTGATGCCCCGCGCGCACCGCGATGCCCTGCCGATCGAGCAGCGTGGCCACGTCATGCGCATGCGCGCGATCGAGCGTGAACGACACCACGCCGCCGCGATCCTGCGCCCGGCCGATCACCGTCACCCCCTCGATCGCCGAGAGCCGCGCCAGCGCGTGGTCGGTCAGCGCGCGCTCATGCGCCTCCATGGCGGGGAAGCCGATCCGCTCGACCCACTCGATCGCCGCCCGAAGCCCGATGCCTTCCAGGATCGGCGGCGTGCCCGCCTCGAACTTGTGCGGCACGCGCGCCCACTCGCTCCGCTCGAACGCGACGGTCGAGATCATGTCCCCGCCGCCGAGGAAGGGCGGCATGCGCTCCAGCAGCGCCGCCTTGCCGTAGAGCACGCCGATCCCCGTCGGCCCGTAGAGCTTGTGGCCGGTGAAGACGTAGAAATCGGCATCCAGCGCCTGCACATCGACGCGCCGGTGCACCGCGGCCTGGCTGCCGTCGAACAGCACCTTGGCCCCCGCCTCGTGCGCGAGCCGCACGATCCGCTCCGCCGGGGTGTAGCTGCCGAGCACGTTCGACATGTGCGTGATCGCCACCAGCCCGACCTTGCCGTCGGCGAGCAGCGCGGCGAACGCGTCCATGTCGAGCTCGCCTGCATCCGTCACCCTGGCGATGCGGAGCTCGATCCCGTGCGCATCGCGCAGCATCTGCCAGGGCACGATGTTGCTGTGGTGCTCCATCTCGCTGATCAGCACCGCCTGCCCCGGGCGCAGCACGCCGCGGCCGTAGCTGTGCGCGACCAGGTTGATGCCCTCGGTGGAGTTGCGCGTCAGCACGATCTCGTCGCGCGAGCCCGCATTGAGCAAGCGCGCGGCCGCGTCGCGGCAGGCCTCGAACGCCTCCGTCGTGCGCTCGCTCAGCCAATGCAGGCCGCGATGGACGTTGGCGTACTGGTGCTCCATCGCGTGCACCATCGCCTCGATCACCGCGCGCGGCTTCTGCGCCGAGGCCGCGCTGTCCAGGAACACCAGCGGCCTGCCGCGCACCTGCTCCTTCAGGATCGGGAACTGGGCGCGGATTGCCTGGACGTCGAAGCCGGCGGCGACGGGCGGCGCGTCGTTCATGCGGGATGCTCCACCTCGTCCCACCAGGCATCCGTCGCGGCGAGCAGGGTCTCGCGCAGCGCCTCGTCGGACACGAGCGACACGGCATCCGTCAGGAAGGCCTGCACCAGCATCGATTTGGCCTCGACCTCGGGGATGCCGCGACTGCGCAGATAGAAGAGCTGGTCGTGATCGAGCTCGCCGACCGTCGCGCCGTGGCTGCACTTCACGTCGTCGGCGTAGATCTCGAGCTGCGGCTTGGCGTTGATCTCGGCCTCCGGGCTCAAGAGCAGCGCCTGGTTCATCTGGTAGCCGTCGGTCTTCTGCGCCACCCGATGCACGTGGATCCTGCCCTGGAACACGCCGCGCGCACGGCCCGCCAGCACGGTCTTGACCGTCTGGTTGCTCTCGCAGTCCGGCGCCGCGTGGTCGATCACCGTCGTGGTGTCGGCGTGGCGCTCGCCATCCACGAGCTGCGCGCCGTTCAGGTGCAGCGCCGCCTTCGGCCCCGTCAGCACCGCGTGCACCTCGTTGCGCGCGAGCCGCGCGCCGCGCACCAGGGTGAAGCTGTCGTACTCGGCCTTCGCCGCGACCCGCACCGCGACGAGCGCGGTGTGGAACGCATCCCGCGCCTCGTCCTGAAGCCGCACATGCGTCAGCCGCGCGCGCTCGCCGAGCGCGATCTCGGTGACCACGTTCTGCCAGTAGGTGCCCTTGCCCGCGCCATGCGCGCCGTCGAGCAGCGTCAGCGACGCACCTGCGCCGAGGACGATGAGGTTGCGCGGGTGGAACGCCACGGCGTGGTTGCCCGGCGCGACGCCGAGCGAGACGATGCGGATGCGGCCGGCGTCCGAACCCGGGGCGATGCGGATCACCGCGCCGTCCTCGGCGAGCGCGGCGTTCAGCCCCGGCAGCGGCAGATCGGGAGGCGCGATCGTACCGAGCAGATCGCGCAATGCGCCGTCACCATCAGCCAGCAGGGCGGCAAGGCTCTCCACCCGCACGCCGTCGCCAAGCGCATCCAGGCGCGAGAGATCGGCGCGGAAGCGGCCATCCATCAGCACGATCCGCGCCACCTCGCCCCCGGCCTCGACCGGCAGGGCGGGATGCGCGTCCGTCGCGACCAGGGCCTCCTCGAACCGCATCTCGCGCAAGGGCGCGAGGTCCGTGTACTTCCACGCCTCGACCCGCCTGGTCGGGAAGCCGCCGGCGCGGAACGCCTCCGCGCCGCGCTGCCGCCACGCCTCGACCCAGCTGATGCGCGCGCCGGGAAGTCGGTCCTTGAGTCCGGCATACCGGTCGAGCAGCGCAGCCGCCGCCGGTGCGATGGCCGGCACCACGACAGGGGCGTTCATCGCCGCCTCAGGCCGCGGCCTGGAGCTCGCCATAGCCCTTCTCCTCGAGCTCCAGTGCCAGTTCCGGTCCGCCGGAGCGGACGATCCGCCCGTCGAGCAGCACATGCACGCGGTCGGGCACGATGTACTCCAGCAGCCGCTGGTAGTGCGTGATCACCAGCATGCCGCGCTTGGGGCTGCGCAGCGCATTGACACCGTCGGCGACGATGCGCAGCGCGTCGATGTCGAGGCCGCTGTCGGTCTCGTCGAGGATGCAGAACGCCGGCTCCAGCACGGCCATCTGCAGGATCTCGTTGCGCTTCTTCTCGCCGCCCGAGAAGCCCACGTTGACATAGCGCTTCAGCATCTCGTCGCTCATGCCGAGCGCCTTCATCCTGCCGCGCACGAGCTTGAGGAACTGCATCGCGTCAA
>CALKJX010000292.1 GCA_937995555.1 uncultured Elioraea sp. | reverse complement strand
GGCAATCTCCTCGGAGCGGTCGCGGCCAGTGAAGCTCGCCATCGCCAAGGAAGGGCTCACACTCTCGGCGGCCAGCCCCGACCAGGGCCGGGCGGAGGAGGAGATCGAGCGCGACCGGCTCGAATACGACGCGACCCCGATAGAGATCGGCTTCCAGGCGCGCTATCTGCGCGACATCACCGAGACGATCGGCGATGCCGCGCGCGTCGAGTTTGCGTTCCACGACCACACCGCGCCGACGCTGATCCGCGCCGAGGGCGATGCGAGCGCGGTCTACGTGCTGATGCCGATGCGGGTGTGACCCCGCCCTACCGGGGCGGGGCCAGGCGTCGAGATAGGAGGTCGGATCGAGCAGGTCAGCGCGGCAGTGGAATGCGCCGACATTCGGCTGGCTCAGCGAACCGGTCTCCCAGCCGCCATAGAGCTCGCAATGCAGCATGTCCGAGGGGATCGGCAGCTTGTGCATCAGATGGCCGATCTCGCCGATCACCTCGCCTGCCTTGACGCTGCTGCCGACCTTGAGAGCGCCCGCGAGCTTGCGGCCGACCTTGCAGTAGCGCGAGATCCAGCCGCCCTCGTGCTCGGCCTCGATCGCGCCGACCGGTTCGGGGCACGCCTGGACGACGGTGAAACGCCCGAAGCCGAGGATCTTTCCGTCGGCGACCGCCAGCACCGGCGTGCCCTTCGGCGCGTACAGATCGCACCCGGCATGCTTGCGGCCGCTCGAGCGCGTGGTGCCGAAGTTGCGCGGCTGCACATGCCAGTCGAACGCCGGGCGCAGGGGCAGCGGGAAGGCACGGAAGACCGAGAGGATCGGCGGCATCTTCGACGGCGAAGCGGCCGGCTTCGCGGCGGCAAGCGCCATGGCAGGTCTCATGTTACCTCTTCGCAACACTATGCGTTCGCGTCCAGCCTCGTCAAGTCGATACCGCAACAGTCTGGCCTGCTGCCCCGATGGCTCCGGTGCTCGCGCTGACACGCCTGACGCTCACGCGGTTCCGCTCCTACGCGGCGCTGACGGCGCGCTTTGCGGCACCGCTGATCGTGCTGGTGGGCGCGAACGGCGTGGGCAAGACCAATCTGCTGGAGGCGATCAGCCTGCTGACGCCGGGGCGCGGGCTGCGCGGCGCGCGGCTGTCGGAGTTCGCCCGCCGCGAACCCGATGGCAGCACCGCCGCGGCCTGGGCGGTGGCCGGTCGGTTCACGACGCCCGAGGGGCCACTCGAACTCGGCACAGGCGTCGAGGAGGCGCGTGCGACCCGGCGCACGTTCCTGCTCGACGGCGCGGCGCCGCGCAGCCAAGCCGAGATCGCCGCGCGGGTCGCCGCAGTGTGGCTGACGCCGCAGATGGACCGGCTGTTCCAGGACGGCGCATCAGCGCGGCGGCGCTTCCTCGACCGGCTGGTCTGGGCGATCGAGCCCGGACATGCGCGCGAGGTCGCCGCCTACGAGACCGCGCTCGCCGAGCGGAGCCGGCTGCTCGCCGGTCGCGCCGATCCGGCCTGGCTCGACGGGTTGGAGGATGCGATGGCGCGGCACGGCATCGCGGTCGCGGCGGCGCGGCGCGGGCTGGTCGCGCGACTCAACCGCGCGCTGGCGGGCGGGATCGCCGGCGCGTTTCCGGCCGCACGCGCCGAGGTTGCCTGCGACTGGGGCGCGGCGCTGGACACTGGCCCGGCACTCGCCGCCGAGGAGGCGCTGCGCGCGCGGCTGCGCGAGGGGCGCGGCGTCGATGCGGCGTCGGGCACAACACGGATCGGGCCGCACCGCGCCGATCTCGCCCTGATCCACGCACCGAAGAACCTGCCGGCCGCGCTCTGCTCGACCGGGGAGCAGAAGGCGCTGCTGGTTTCGGTCGTGCTGGGCCACGCCGCGCTGATCGCCGAGGCGCGCGGCTTCGCGCCGATCCTGCTGCTCGACGAGGTGACCGCCCACCTCGACGCGCCCCGCCGCGAGGCCCTGTTCACGGCCCTCGCCGCCCTTCCCGCCCAGACCTTCCTGACCGGCACGGACGCCCGCGTCTTCGCGCCTCTCGCCGCCGTCGCGGAGGGCTTCCGGGTGGAGGGAGGCATGCTCGATCCGATGGCTCTCGGGCCTGCCCTTCCGGGCCCATCCGGGGTATAATGCACAACCCGCAGGACGGCGGGAAAAACGCAGGAAAATCAACGCAATGAGCGAACCCGCCCGGGCGATTCCACCGCCGCCCGAAGGCACCTACTCCGCGGCCTCGATCCGCGTGCTCCGAGGGCTCGATGCCGTGCGCAAGCGGCCGGGCATGTATATCGGCGACACCGATGACGGCTCGGGCCTGCACCACATGGTGTTCGAGGTCGTCGACAACGCCATCGATGAGGCGCTGGCGGGCCATGCCACGCGCGTCGAGGTGACGCTGAACGGCGACGGCTCCGTCACGGTGGCCGATGACGGGCGTGGCATCCCGACCGACATCCACCCCGAGGAGGGCGTGAGCGCGGTCGAGGTGGTGATGACCACGCTGCACGCCGGCGGCAAGTTCGATCAGAACAGCTATAAGGTCTCGGGCGGGCTGCACGGGGTCGGCGTCTCGGTCGTC
>CALKJX010000291.1 GCA_937995555.1 uncultured Elioraea sp. | reverse complement strand
GGGCCGCGGCGCGGCCGGACCAACGGGAGGGCCGCCCTCCAGGGGGGGCGCGGGGGGCCTTGCGGCCCCCCGCCTCTACACTGTTGCCTTGGCGGTCACAAACCCCCGCGTGGCATGCGGACAGTCCCCGTGCGCCTTCGGACAGGTGCGCGCGCCGCGGAAGCTGCACAGGCTCCGATCGCTCCCCCGCACGCGCCGCACCAGTGCTGCGAGTGAGGCGACGAACCCGGCGTCGCTGTTCTGCGCAGGCGCACGGAAATAGCCAGGGACGCCGAACTGCTCGGCCTCCTCGCGGTACTCGACGTCGAGTTCGACCAGCGTCTCGCTGTGCTCGGACACGAAAGCGATCGGCACCACCAGAACGGCCACCTTGTCCGCGCCTGCCCGCTTCAGCTCATCCTCGGTCGAAGGCCCGATCCAGACCTGCGGCGTCACGCGCGACTGGTAGCAGACCACATGGTCGAGCTCGGGCACGTCCATGGCCGCAGCCACCGCCGCAACCGTCTGCTCCACCTGCCATTGATAGGGGTCGCCCGCCTTGACGATACTCTCCGGCAGGCCGTGCGCGCTGAACAGCACCCGGAGCGGCACCGCGGGGTCGAGCGCCGCCCGCGCATCCTCATAAGCGCGACGCGCGATCGCCGCGGTCGCGCCGACGAAGGCAGGGTCGGAGTGGTAGCAGCAGACCACCCGGGTTGGCGCGACCAGCCCCGCGCGGGCGGCCGCTTCACGCCACGCGTCCAGCGACGAGCCGGTGGTGGTGGTCGAGAACTGCGGATAGAGCGGCAGCAAGATCACCTCGTCCGGTCCCCACGCCTTCACCGCACGCGCCGTCTCGTCGCTCATCGGATGCCAATAGCGCATGGCGATGAAGCACTTGGCGTACACCTCCGGCGCGAGTGCCGCTTCCAGCGCCCGACCCTGCTCCTCGGTCAGGCCGAGCAGCGGCGACTTGCCGCCCAGGATCTCGTAGTTCTCGGTCGCCGGCGCCAGCCGCTTGCGGGTGATGAGCCAGGCGAGCAGTTGCCGGATCGGCGCCGGCGCGCGGATGATGGCGCGATCGGAAAACAGGTTGTAGAGGAACGGACGCACGGACTCGATCCGGTCCGGCCCACCGAGGTTGAACAGCACGATCGCCACGCGCGGACCAGACCGCGGCGCCTTCGGCCGTTCCATCACCTCGAGCGTCGTCGCTCTCTCCATGGAGCCCGCCTCCTTCTCGCCACCGGGAGTTGGGGTCGGATGCCCCCGCGTCCAGCCTGTCACGCCGCAGACCTGACCATCTGGACCAGCCCGGCCACATGCTCGGGCGGTGTCTGCGGCACGATCCCATGCCCGAGATTGACGATCCAGGGTCGGCCCGCCACCGCCTGCATCAACGACCGTACCTCATCGGCGAGGGCATCCCCGCCGGCCACCAAGGCCATCGGATCGATATTGCCCTGAGCCGCCATGCCCGCCGGCAGTTCCCGCGCCGCCCAGGATGCCGGCATCGCCGTGTCGATGCCGACCGCCTGGACGCCGGCCGCCTCCGCGTAGGCCAGAAGCATCGGTCCGGCGCCGCGCGGGAACCCGATCAGCCCTACTGTGGGGAAGCGCGCCCGCAACGCGGCGGCAATGCGCGCGGTCGGCGCGATCACCCAGCGCCGGAACTGCCCGGGCGACAGGACGCCGGCCCAGGAATCGAACAGCATCAGCGCCTCGGCTCCGGCCTCGGCCTGGGCGGACAGGTAGTCGATCGTCGCCTCCTCGAGCCGCGCCATCAGCGCGCCGAACAGAGCGGGCTCGGCGAAGGCCAGCCGCCTCGCCTCGGCAAAATCGCGTGACCCGCCCCCTTCGACCATGTACGCGGCCACGGTGAACGGCGCGCCGGCAAAGCCGATCAGCGCGGTGGTCGGTGGCAAGGCGCCGCGCAGGCGCCGCACCGTCTCCATCACCGGCGCCCAGACCTCGCGCGCCCGGGCGATATCCAGCGCCTCGACTTGCCCCGCGCCGGTCACGCGGTCGAGCACCGGCCCCTCGCCGGTCTCGAACCGCACGCCATGGCCAAGCGCGTAGGGTGGCACCAGGATGTCGCTGAACAGGATCGCGGCATCGAAGCCGAAACGCCGGATCGGTTGCAGCGTGACCTCGGTCGCGAGCTTCGGCGTCAGGCAGAAGCGCAGGAAGTCGGGTGCGCGCGCCCGCACGGCCCGGTACTCCGGCAGGTACCGGCCGGCTTGGCGCATCAGCCAGATTGGAGCCGGCCGCACCACCTCGCCCGAGAGCGCGGCGAGGAACGGCTTGCGGGTGATCGTGGTCGTCTCCATGCACAGGCACCCTGACTGTTCGATCTGAAAAAGAGAAGTGTGGTGACAGTGGTGGGTATTGTGGATCATGGGGAGCCACGTTCGACCCGAGGCCGTCCACAGAGCGGTCCACAGGGCGGTGGCGGCTCCGGGGTGCTTCCGGGCGCCGGTTCCGGCGCGTCGTGCCCTTGATCCCCGCCTTTCCTGTCGCCATCGTCCCCTGTGCCGTCCGGATGCCGCGTGCTGCATCTTTTCGGCGTGACCGATCGGCCGGTGCGGCCCTGGGTGGAGTTGTCCCCAGGTCGAACAGCGATCCACAGGCGGGCCAGCTTCGCATCATGTCCAGCAGACGGATCGACCTGCATCTGATCTCCGACGCCACCGGCGAGACCTTGAACAGCCTCGCCCGTGCCTGCCTGAGCCAGTACGAGGGTATCGCAGCGGTGCAGCATCGGTGGCCGCTGATCCGCAGCCGGTTCCAGCTCGACCGGGTCCTGGACGGCATCGAGCACGAGCCCGGGCCCGTGCTCTACACGCTCACGGATCGCAGCCTGCGTGCCGAACTGGAGAGCTTCTGCCAGCGCCTCGGCCTGCCGGCGGTATCGGTGCTCGATCCGACGCTCGACATGCTGACCGCCTATGTCGGCACGGCGAGTGCGGGCAAGCCTGGTCGTCAATACGTGCTGGATGCCGACTATTTCCGCCGGATCGACGCGATGCATTACGTGCTCGCGCATGACGACGGCCAGGGCGAGGAAGGAATCCTGGAGGCGGATGTGATCCTGGTCGGCGTGTCGCGCAGCTCGAAGACTCCGACCAGCTTCTATCTGGCCAACCGCGGCATCAAGGCGGCCAACGTTCCGCTCATACCAGGCGTACCGCCGCCGTCGGTGCTGGACCGCGCCGAGCGACCGATCATCGGCCTGACCATCGCCGTGGAGGCGCTGATCGAGATCCGCCGCCACCGCCTGAGCATGATCGGTGCGCCCCGCACCCACGTGGCTGAGAGCGCGTACATCGATCCGGAGGAGGTCAAACGCGAACTGGTGGCTGCCAAGCGCCTTTGCGCCGCGCGCGGCTGGCCGGTGATCGACGTCACCCGTCGCTCGATCGAGGAGACCGCCACCACCGTCATCCAGCTCATCGAGACCTGGGAGCGGCGGCGGGCCGAAGGCGCACGGCCGACCGGCCCTTCGCCGTGAACGGCCTGCTGCAGTCCGAGACCCCGCCGCTGGTGCTCGCGTCCGGTTCGCCCACGCGTGCGGCGCTGCTGCGCGCCGCAGGCCTCGCCTTCGAGACCGCGGCGCCGGGTGTGGACGAGGCGGCGATCAAGGAGAGCGCGCGCGCCGACGGGCTCGACCCGGCGGAGTGTGCACTGCTGCTCGCCGAGCTGAAGGCACGCCGCATCAGCGAGCGTCAGCCGGCCGCCCTCGTGATCGGCGCCGATCAGATCCTGGTCTGCGGCGAGCGCTGGTTCGACAAGCCGGCAGACCGTGCGGCCGCGCGCGGGCAGTTGCGTGCACTCGCCGGCCAGCGCCACACGCTGGTCACGGCGGTGCTGTGCCTGCGCGGCGGGGTGCGCGTCTGGCAGCATGTCGCCACGCCGCGTCTCGTGATGCGTCCCCTGACCGACGTCGCGATCGACGCTTACGTCGAGGCCGCCGGCGAGGCGGTGACGCGGAGTGTCGGTGCCTACCAGGTCGAGGGGCTCGGCATCCGTCTGTTCTCGGCGATCGAGGGGGAACACGCGGCGATCCTGGGCCTCCCGCTGCTGCCGCTGCTCGGCTTCCTGCGTCAGCACGGGGTGCTCAAGGACTGATCGCGCCCACCCATGCGCGCTTGTGATGACGGTACGGCGGCGATCCGGTCTTTACCGTGCCGCAATCGGTCGCGGATACTGTCGCATCGTGTCGGCGACCGTGAGCACGACCTGCCACCCATGAAACCCGTCATCGGGATCTCCTGCTGCGTCAAGCCGTTCGGCATCTTCGCGACACCGAACCATGCGGCGTCCGACACCTATGTCCGCGCCGTCGACCTGATCGTCGGCGGGCTGCCCTGCCTGATCCCGGCGATGGGCGAGCGGGCGGACGTGAATGCGTGGCTCGGCATCCTGGACGGGCTGGTGCTCACCGGCAGCCGCAGCAATGTCGAGCCGGCCCGTTACGGCGGCCCGCCGCACCCGGATGGCACGCCCGAGGATCCGGCGCGCGACGGCGTCACCCTGCCGCTGATCCGTGCGGCACTCGCCGAGGGCGTGCCGCTGCTCGCGATCTGCCGCGGGATGCAGGAGCTGAACGTTGCGCTCGGCGGCACGCTCGACCAGCGGATCCAGGACCTGCCGGGCCGGATCGACCATTCGACGCCGTCGGAGCAGGCACTTCCGGCGGTGCGCACCGGCAAGGCGCATCGTGTCGCGATCCGGCCGGGCTCGCCGCTCGCCGCCATCGTCGGCGGACAGCACCTTGCAGTGAACAGTCTTCACAATCAAGGGATCGCCGTCCTCGCCCCGGGGCTGCGCGTCGAGGCGACCGCACCGGACGGCACGATCGAGGCGGTGACGCTGCCGGGCGCGCCGGGCTTCGCGCTCGGCGTGCAGTGGCATCCGGAGTACGATTTCGAGACGGATGCGGCCAGCCGTGCCATTTTCGAGGCGTTCGGCACGGCCGCGCGTGCGCGTGCGGAGGCCCGGGCCGGGCAGCGAAGCGTGGCGCTGGCTGCCGAATAGGACGGCCGTGTCGCGGCCGCTCCCGTGCGGCGCACAAAGAGGGGCTGTAGCATCCCGCACGAGTCGGTTATGGTGCCGACCGGAGACGAACCGGATAACACCCGCGCAGGCAGGCCCACCCCTTGGACGACGACACCCCTGAAGGCGCTTCGCTGGAAGCGCCCGTGAAGTTCTTCAATCGTGCGAAGGGCTTCGGCTTCGTGACCCTGCCGGATGGGCAGGACGTGTTCTTCCACGTCAGTTCGCTGACCCCGCTCGGGCTGACCGCGGTGGACCAGGGCGACGTGCTGGTCTGCGAGGTCGGCGACGTGCCGCGCGGCCGACAGGTCACGCGCATCCTGGAGGTCAAGCACGGCGCCGCGCCGATCCCGGAAAGCGGCGATCGTCCGCCGCGCCGCGAGTACGGCGATCGCCCACCCCGGCGCGAGTTCGGTGATCGCCCGCCGCGGCGGGACTTCGGCGGCGGCGGCGGGTTCGGTAGCGGCGGCTTCGGCGATCGTCCGCCGCGCCGCGAGTACGGCGATCGCCCACCGCGGCGGGACTTCGGCGGCGGCGGCGGGTTCGGCGTCGGCACGGGCGATCGCCCGCCGCGCCGCGAGTTCGGCGCCCGGCCCTTCACCCCGGACGGTCCGTCCGAGATCGTTGCCGGCACGGTGAAGTTCTTCGACGTGCGCAAGGGTTTCGGCTTCATCGTGCCGGAGAACGGCACGGACGTGTTCGTGCCCCTGCGGGCGCTCGGCGCGATCACGCCGGAGAGCCTGACGCCCGGCCGTCGCGTCAAGGCGACCGTGGTGACGGGGCCGAAGGGCCGACAGGCGCTCAGCGTCGAGGTCCTGTAGCGCTCCGCGTGCGTAGGACCTCGCGCAGGAGCGGGTTCGGGAAGCGCCGGCTCAAGGTGATCCCGTAGAAGGTTTCTGTCAGTCCGGGCACCACGCAGAGTTCGCGCAGGCGCCCGCTCGCCAGCTCGTCGCGTACCACGACTGGGGGCACGAGCGCGAGGGCGGGGCTCTCGCGCGCGAACAGGCGCAGCATCGCCATGTCATCGATCTCGGCCAGGATGCGCGGCCGCACCCCCGCCTGTTCGACCAGCAGGTCGAAGGCGGTGCGCAGCGCCGATGCCGGCGAGGGCAGCACCATCGGCGCCCCGTCGAGGTCGGCGGGAAACCGGAATCGCCGCCGCCGCGCCCGGCCGACGAGGCTGACCGGCTGCTGATCGAGCAGCAGGCTCTGCCACGGTGTCTCGGCGTCGCGGGGCATCGGCGCATTCGACAGCACGAGATCAAGTTGGTGCGCCGCCAGCTGCGCCAGCAGCTCGGCGAGGCTGCCCGAGCGCACGACCAGCTCCACGTCCTCACGACCGATCAGCGGACCGAGCAGCCCGAGCTGGAAGTTCCGCGAGAGCGTCGCGACGGCACCGATGCGCAACACCTGTTGCGCCGCCGCCTGGCCCTTGAGCCGGGCGACGAGGTCGTCGCCGGTGCGGAAGATCGTCTCGGCATGATCGAGCGCGATGCGCCCTGCTTCCGTGAGCTTAAGCGTGCGGCCGGTGCGTTCGAACAGCGCATGGCCGAGGGCGTCCTCGAGGGCGCGCAGTTGGATCGACAGCGCGGAGGGCGCGACGTTCAGCCGCCGCGCCGCTCCGGTCAGGCTGCCGTCGCGCGCGATTGCGCGGAAGTAGCGCAGGTGGCGGTAGTTCAGGGCGGGCATGGATCGTTCGCTTCTGTAGAACACATCGGATCATACATTGAATTTTTCCTGAAGCTCGGGTCGGTGTAGGGGGCATGGCGTCAGCCCCGCTCCGGATTCCGCGCCATGCCCGATGCCTTGCCCAGCCTGCTCGCTCTGGTCGGCCCGCTCGTCTGCGTCGCCGTGGCCCTCCTGCCGCGCCCCGCCGACGGCCGACCGATCCTCGCCGTGCTGGTTCCGGCCGCAGGGTGGGTCGCCCTCGCCGGCGCGCTTGCGGCGGCCGTGGCACTGCTGGCCGGCGCGGACGGCACGGCGGGCGCGGCGGCGCGGCTCGCGCGGCTCGATGCGCTGTCGGCAACCATGCTGCTGCTGGTCGCGGGGCTCGGCCTTGTCTTGCTGCGCTACAGCCGCACTTATCTGGACGGACACCCGCGGCGCGACGCCTTCCTCTCGGATCTCGCGCTTACCGTCGGCGCGGTGCAGGTTCTCGTTGTCGCCGGCGACCTGGTCGTGCTCGCGGCCGCCTGGATCGGCACCAGTCTCGCCCTGCATCGGCTGCTGGTCTTCTTCCCGGAGCGGACGCAGGCCCAGCTCGCCGCGCGCAAGAAGTTCGTGCTCAGCCGGCTCGGCGATCTCTGCCTGATCGTCGCCATCGTGATCCTGGCGACCAGCATCGGCGCGACCTCGCTCGAGGCCGTGCTCGCTGCGGCGCGGCAGGCCGCGGCGAGCGGCGTCGTGCCGGGTGGGCTTGCGGTCGCCGCGGTGCTGATCGCCCTCGCCGCCGTGATCAAGTCGGCCCAGGCGCCGTTCCATGTCTGGGTGCCGGAGGTGATGGAGACGCCGACGCCGGTCTCGGCGCTGCTGCATGCGGGCATTATCAACGCCGGCGGGTATCTGGTCATCCGCCTCGCCGATCTGGTGCTGCTCAGCGACCCGGCGCTGCTGCTGCTCGCCTCCTTCGGCGCCGCCACCGCGCTGTTCGGCGCGGCCGTGATGCAGGCGCAGACCGGAGTCAAGGTCGCACTCGCCTGGTCCACCATCGCGCAGATGGGGTTCATGACCCTGCAATGCGGCCTCGGCGCGTTCCAGGCCGCGTTCCTGCACATCGTCGCGCATGGGCTCTACAAGGCCTATGCATTCCTCGCCGCCGGGTCGGTGCTGCGCGAGCCCACCGCATGGGCGGAGGCGCCGCCCCGGCCGGTCCGGCTGGCGCTGTGGCTGGGCGGCGCGGCGCTCGTGGTGCTCGGTGGCTCCGCCCTGGTCGGCGTCGATCCGATCGCCGCGCCCGGGCCGGTACTGTTCGGTCTCGTCCTGGCCTTCGGTCTCGTGCAGCTGGTCTGGCACGCCTCGGCGGGCGGGACGGATCGGGCGGCGCTGGCACGCGGCCTCGCGCTCGCTGCCGCCGTCGCGCTCGGCTTCATCATTGCCCAGACCGCCGTCGCCCTGCTGCTCGCCGAGGTGGTGCCCGTCGCCCCCCGTTGGCCGGTTGCGGCGGTCGTCGCGGCTGCGGTCGGTCTCGCCGCCGCACTGCTCGTGCT
This sequence comes from uncultured Elioraea sp., assembly GCA_937995555.1. GTDB lineage: Bacteria > Pseudomonadota > Alphaproteobacteria > Acetobacterales > Acetobacteraceae > Elioraea. Next base: position 536 of record CALKJX010000291.1, on the reverse strand, counting down.
CGCCCAGGCCGAGCTGCCCCATCGCGCTGCCGACCCGCGGTGGCAGGCCGCCTACGTGCATCTGGCCTCGGGTCTCTATCTCGATGTGCTGGCGAACCGCCTCGCCCGCCGCCTGCTGATTCCCGCCGCCGCCAAGGAGCCTGCCGCATGGACGCCGTGACCTTCGCGCCGACCCTCTCCGTTGAGCCCAAGGAGGACACCGCGCTCGCCCTCGGCCGGGCGGTCGAGACCGCTTGTTCGCGCATCGCCCCGCTCTGGCCGCTCGACAGCTTCGTCGCCGTCAACCCGTTCCTCGGCGTCGCCGATCTGCCCTTCCCGGCGGCGGTCCCGGCGATGGCGGTGACGGCGGGCGCGCGGATGCTGATGCCGCGCGACTACTGGCGGGCACGGATCGCGGCGGGCGCCATCACGCCCGAGGACATTGCGGCGGCGCTCGGGCGCCTCGGCATGGCCGGGGAGCCGGACGCGATCATCGCTGCCGCCTCGGCGGAGCCGCCACCGCTGCCGGAGCCCCTGCCGCTCGTCTCCGACCTGCT
>CALKJX010000290.1 GCA_937995555.1 uncultured Elioraea sp. | reverse complement strand
ATCGCCGTGCGCGCGTCGCTGCCGAACCGCGACGGGTTCCTCCGTCCCGGCCTGTTCGCGCGAGTGAGGCTGACGCTGCGCGAGGAGCCGCAGGCGATCCTGGTGCCCGAGGCGGCGATCGTGCCGTTCGGCGGGCGGACGCTGGTGATGAAGGTGGTGGACGGCAAGGCGCAGCCCCAGCCGGTCACGCTGGGCCTCCGTCGCGAGGGCAGGGTGCAGGTGACCGAGGGGCTCGCCCCCGGCGATGTTGTCGTCACCGCCGGGCAGATGAAGCTTCGGCCGGGTGCGGCGGTCGCGGTGCTGCCGCCGGAGGCGGCGCCGCCCGCGAACGGCGCGCCGCGCGGCTGACCGTCCCTCGCGCGACCCGGGACCGAACCGCCATGATGCTCTCCGAGCTCTCCATCCGCCGTCCGGTGCTGGCCACCGTGATGAGCCTGATGATCGTGCTGATCGGGCTGGTCAGCTACGACCGGCTGACCGTGCGCGAGTATCCAAACATCGACGAGCCGGTCGTGACGGTGGAGACCACCTATCGCGGCGCCTCGGCCGAGATCGTCGAGAGCCGGATCACCACGCCGCTCGAGGAGAGCCTCTCGGGCATCGAGGGGATCGAGGTGATGTCCTCGATCAGCCGGCAGGAGAAGAGCCAGATCACGCTGCGCTTCGTCGTCACGCGCGACCCGGACGGGGCGGCGAACGACGTGCGCGACCGCGTCGCCCGCGTGCGCAACCTGCTGCCCGACGAGATCGACGAGCCGGTGGTGCAGAAGGTCGAGGCCGATGCGCAGCCAATCATCTATCTCGCCTTCTCCTCCGACCGGCATACGCCGTTGGAGGTCACCGACATCGCCGATCGGCTGGTGAAATCGCGGTTGCAGACCCTGCCCGGGGTCGCGAACGTGATGATCTACGGCGAGCGGCGCTTCTCGATGCGGATCTGGCTCGATCCGGTCCGCATGGCCGCCTACGGCCTGATGCCGGCGGATGTCGAGGATGCACTCCGGCGCCAGAACGTCGAGATCCCGACCGGGCGGATCGAGAGCCGGGCGCGCGAGTTCAACGTCGTCGCCGAGACCGACCTGCAGACGCCGCAGCAGTTCGAGGATCTGCGCATCCGCGAGGTGCAGGGCTACATCGTGCGGCTGCGCGATGTCGGCCGCGCCGAGATCGCCGCCGCCGACGAGCGCATCATCGCCCGCTACAACGGCCAGTCGGCGGTCGCGCTCGGCATCATCAAGCAGGCGACCGCGAACCCGCTGGAGGTCAGCAAGGCGGTGCAGGAGAGCTTCCCGGCGATCCGCGCGCTGCTGCCGGAGGGGATGACGGTCGCGGTCGGCTACGATTCCTCGATCTTCATCGACCGTGCGATCCAGAACGTGTTCAGGGTGATGGGCGAGGCGGTGCTGTTCGTCCTCGTCGTCATCTTCCTGTTCCTGCGCAATCTCCGCGCCACCCTGATCCCGCTGGTGACCATCCCGGTCAGCCTGATCGGCGCCTTCGGCTTCATGTTCGCCATGGGATTCTCGGTGAACACGCTGACGCTGCTGGCCTTCGTGCTGGCGGTCGGGCTCGTGGTGGACGACGCGATCGTGATGCTCGAGAACATCGCCCGCCACGTCGAGCGGGGCATGCGGCCCTTCGAGGCGGCGCTCAAGGGCGCGCGCGAGGTCGGCTTCGCGATCGTGGCGATGACGCTGACGCTCGCCGCCGTCTATGTGCCGATGGCGTTCCAGACCGGCCGGACCGGGCGGCTGTTCATCGAGTTCGCCCTGACGCTCGCCTCGGCGGTGATCGTCTCCGGCTTCGTCGCACTCACGCTCTCGCCGATGATGTGCTCCAGGCTGCTGAAGGTGAACCGGTCGCACGGCGCGGCCTACCGGTTCGGCGAGCGGCTGCTCGACGGGCTGACGGCGGGTTACCGCCGCGCCCTGACCGTGGCGCTGAACGCGCGTCCGGTCGTGATCGTGGTGGCGCTGCTGGTCGGTGGTTTCGCCTGGATCATGGTGAACACGATCAAGAGCGAGCTCGCGCCGGTCGAGGATCGCGGCATCATCATCGGCATCGCGATCGCGCCCGATGGCGCGACGATCGACTACACCAGCCGCTGGCTCCGCCCGCTGGAGGCCGCGTTCGCCAACCACCCGGCGATCGAGCGGCAATTCGCGGTGGCCGGTTTCCCGGTGGTGAGCCAGGGCATCATGTTCGCCGGGCTGCACGACTGGTCGGAGCGCGACGTCTCGGCGCAGGCGGTGGCGCAGCAGCTGTTCCCGCAGTTCTTCGGCACTCCCGGCGTGCTCGCCTTCCCGGTGAACCCGCCTAGCCTGGGCCAGAGCCCGATCCAGAAGCCGGTGCAGTTCGTGCTGCAGACCTCGGGCCCGTATTCGGAGTTGCAGGGGGCGGCCGAGGCGATGCTGGCCGAGGCGCGGAAGATCCCTGGTCTCGCCGGCCTGGAGAGCGATCTCCGGCTGAACATGCCGCAGCTCCGGCTGACGGTGGACCGCGACAAGGCCGCATCCCTGGGGCTTTCAGAGGAGCGGATCGCGCGCTCGCTGGAAACCCTGCTCGGCGGGCGCAAGGTCACGACCTTCAAGCTGAACGGCAAGCAGTACGACGTGATCGTGCAGGTCGAGGCGGGGGACCGCACCACGCCGCAGGATGTGCTGAACGTGTTCCTGCGCGCGCCGTCGGGCCAGGAGGTGCAGCTCGCCAACCTGATCGCGATCGAGGAGACGATCGCGCCGCGCGAGCTGAACCACTTCAACAAGCTCCGCTCGGCGACGATCAGCGCGACGCTGGCACCGGGCTTCACGCTCGGCGAGGCGCTCGCGGCGCTGAACGAGGCGGCCCAGCGCGTGCTGCCGAACACGATCCAGATCGACTATGGCGGGCAGAGCCGCGAGTTCCGCTCCGCCTCCGCCGGGCTCGCGGTCACCTTCGCGCTCGCGCTGATGTTCATCTACCTGGTGATGGCGGCGCAGTTCGAGAGCTTCATCGACCCGTTCGTGATCATGCTCTCGGTGCCGCTCGCGACCGGCGGCGCGCTGCTGGCGCTCTGGCTGAACGGCATCACGCTGAACGTGTACAGCCAGATCGGACTGATCACGCTGATCGGGCTGATCACCAAGAACGGCATCCTGATCGTCGAGTTCGCCAACCAGCTGCGCGAGCGCGGCATGGCGCTGATGGAGGCGACGATCGAGGCGGCGAGTTTGCGCATGCGCCCGGTGCTGATGACGACCTGCGCGACGATCCTCGGCGCGGTGCCGCTCGCCTTCGCGGTCGGCGCGGGCGCGGAGAGCCGCCAGGCGATCGGCTGGGTGGTCGTCGGCGGGATGTCGATCGGCACGCTGTTCACGCTGTTCGTGGTGCCGACCGCCTACACGCTGCTCGCGCGCCGCCAC
>CALKJX010000289.1 GCA_937995555.1 uncultured Elioraea sp. | reverse complement strand
CGGGGCGCCGTCCGGCTTCCGCGTGCTCGCGCGGCTGCACGAGGCCGGCCTCAAGGCGCGCCAGGGCGCGACGGCGGAGGCCGTGGCGCTGTACGAGACGCTTGCCCGCGACTCGGCCGTCCCTCCCCTCTATCGCGATCTCGCCGCCCTGCTCGCGGTGCTGCACCAGGCGGATTCGGGCGATCCGCGCGCGCTCGCCGACCGGCTCGCCCCGCTCGCCGCCCCCGGGGCCGCGTTCCGCTACTCGGCGATGGAGCTCCAGGCCGTGCTGGCCGAGCGCCGCGGCGACCGCGCCGAGGCGCGGCGGCTGCTCGAGGCGCTGGCCGCCGACAGTGCCGCCCCGGACGGGGTGCGCCGGCGCGCCGGCGAGATGCTCGGCGCGTTCGGGGGCTGACCATGCATCGTGCCCGGGGATTCGTTCGCCGCTCGCTGCTCGTCGGTCTGCCGTTCGCCACCACGGGCTGCGGCATATGGGACTGGGCGTTCGGCGACACCAAGCAGCCGCTGCCGGGCGAGCGCCGCGCGGTGCTGCCCGGTGAGGCCGAGGCGGCGGCCGATCCTAGCCTCGCCGACGTGCCGGTCGAGCTGCCGCCGCCGGTGACCAACGCGGCCTGGGCGGTGGCCGGCGGCACGCCCTCGAACGTGATGGGGCACCTCGCGGCCCCCGACCGGTTGCAGGTCGCCTGGCGCACGGCGATCGGCACCGGCGGGTCGCAGCGGCGCCCGCTGCTGACCACGCCGATCGTCGCCGATGGCCGGGTCTATGCCTGCGACGCCACCGCGGAGGTGACGGCGCTCGATGCCGCGACCGGGCGCACCGTCTGGCGCGCCGATGCCCGGCCGCCGCGCAACCACGGCAGCCTGCTCGGCGCCGGGCTCGGCTACGCGGACGGGCGGGTGTTCGTCGCCACCGGGCTTGCCGAGGTGATGGCCTTCGACGCCGCGACCGGTGCGGCGATCTGGCGGAAGCCGATGCCGACGCCCACGCGCGGCGCGCTGACGGTTGCTGACGGCCGTGTGATTGTGCTCACCGTCGAGGGTCAGGTGCTCGCCTTCGCCACCGAGACCGGCGAGCGGGCGTGGAGCTATCGCGGCCCCGCCGAGACGACGACGCTGCTGGGCGCGCCGGCGCCGGCGGTCGCCGATGGCATGATCCTGGCCGGGTTCCCGAACGGCGATGTCGCCGCGCTGCGGCTCGACACGGGCCGCGCGCTCTGGACCGAGGGGATCGCCGGCATCCGCGGCCGGCCCTCGATCGCCGACATCGCGGCGGTGCGCGGCCGGCCGGCGATCGATCGCGGGCGCGGCATCGTCGCCGGCGCCGGCGGGGTCACCATGGCGATCGACATGCGCTCCGGCCGGCGCGTCTGGGAGCGCGAGATCCCGGGCCGCGAAAGCCCTTGGGTCGCGGGCGAGTGGATCTTCATGATCAGCGCCTCCGAGGAGGTGGCCGCGCTGCGCCGCGCCGATGGACGGGTGAAGTGGGTCACCCCCCTGCCCCGCTTCCGCGACGAGGAGCGTCGCCGCAATCCCATCACCTGGACCGGGCCGCTGCTGGTGGGCGACCGGCTGGTGGTCGCCTCCAGCCGCGGCGAGGCGTTGTCGCTCTCGCCCTACACGGGCGAGATCCTGGGGCGGCAGACCCTGCCCGACGGCGTGACCGTCTCGCCCGTGGCAGCCGGGGGCTCGGTCTATCTGCTGACGGACGGCGCGTCCCTGGTCGCGCTGCGCTGAGGCCGATGCGCCCGGTGGTCGCCATCGTCGGGCGCCCGAACGTGGGCAAATCGACGTTGTTCAACCGGCTCGCGCGCCGGCGCATCGCGATCGTCGACGACACGCCCGGGGTGACGCGCGACCGCAAGGAGGCGGACGCCGTGCTCGGCGGGCGCGACGTCACGCTGGTCGACACGGCGGGGCTGGAGGAGGCGCCACCCGAGACGGTCGCGGGCAAGATGACGGCGGGCTCGGCGCGCGCGGTCGATCTCGCCGATCTCGTGCTGTTCGTGGTGGACGGGCGCGAGGGGCTGACCCCGGCCGACCGGCACTTCGCCGCGTGGCTCAGGCGTACCGGCAAGCCGGCGATCCTGGTGGTGAACAAGGCGGAGGGACGGGCCGGCGAGGGCGGCTACTACGACGCCTTCGCGCTCGGCTTCGGCGAGCCGGTGGCGGTCTCGGCCGAGCACGGCGAGGGGCTCGGCGAGCTGCACGAGCGCGTGCGCGCGGTGTTGCCCGAGACGCCAGCCGAGGCCGCCGAGGAAGGTCATGCCGGCACGGAGCGTCCGCTGCGGCTCGCCGTGGTGGGGCGGCCGAATGCCGGCAAGTCGACGCTGGTGAACCGGCTGGTCGGCGAGGAGCGGCAGCTGACCGGCCCCGAGCCCGGCATCACCCGCGACGCGATCGCGCTCCCTTGGCGCGACGCCGAGGGGCGGCTGGTGCGGCTGGTCGATACGGCCGGGCTGCGCCGGCGCGCGCGCGTGACCGAGAAGCTGGAGAAGCTCTCGACCGCCGCCACCATCGCCGCGCTGCGCGAGGCCGAAGTGGTGGTGCTGGTGCTGGATGCGCTCGCACCGCTGGAAGCGCAGGACATCGCCATCGCCACGCTCGCCGAACGCGAAGGGCGCGCGCTCGTGCTGGCGCTGAACAAATGGGACCTCGTGCCCGTCAAGGAGCGCAACGAGGTGCGCCGCGCGGTCGCGGATCGGCTCGCGACCGGCTTCGCCCAGCTCAGGCGCGTGCCGGTGGTGCCGCTCTCGGCCCTGTCCGGCGCGGGCGTGGACAAGCTGATGCCCGCGGTGTGGAAGGCCTACGAGGCCTGGAACAGCCGCGTGCCGACCGGGGCGCTCAACCGCTGGTTCGCGACCGCGATCGAGCGCCACCCGCCGCCGCTGGTCGATGGGCGGCGGCTCAAGCTGCGCTACATCACCCAGGTGAAGGCGCGGCCGCCGAGCTTCGTCGTGTTCGGCACGCGCACCGGCAAGCTGCCGGACGACTATGTGCGCTACCTGCTGAACGGGCTGCGCGAGGCGCTGGGGCTCGAGGGCGTGCCGATCCGGCTGACGCTGCGCAGTTCGCGCAACCCGTATGCCGAGGGGGAGTGAGCATGGCCTTCGCGACCACGCCGGAGGAGGTGCTGGCGTTCTGGTTCGACCCGGCGACGAAGCCGAAATGGTTCAACGGCGGCACGGCCTTCGACGAGGAGGTGCGCGCGGTGCTGGGGCCGACGCTGGCGGCTGCCGCGCGCGGCGATCTCGCGCGCTGGGAGGGCGACCGCGACGGCGCGCTGGCGCTGGTGCTGCTGTTCGACCAGGTGCCGCGCAACATCTTCCGCGGCACCGCGCGCGCCTTCGCCCATGATGCGGAGGCGCGGCGCATCGCCCGGATCGTGCAGGAGCGCGGCTGGGACCTCGACGGCGACATCGACCGCCGCGCGTTCCTCTATCTGCCGTTCGAGCACAGCGAGGACCTCGCCGACCAGGAGCTCTCGGTGCGCCTGTTCCGCGAACGCGTGGGCGAAGGCGAGTACCTG
>CALKJX010000288.1 GCA_937995555.1 uncultured Elioraea sp. | reverse complement strand
GATCATCGACCTGCCGCCGCCGGAATAGCCGGACACGGCGTTGATCGTGACCGGATGGTCGGACGGCAGCAGCCCGGCATCGACCAGCGGACGGATCAGCGCGATCGCTCCCGTCGGATAGCAGCCGGGGTTTGCCACCCGCTTCGCCGCGCGGATGAGAGCCGGCTGCTCGGGCGTGAGTTCCGGGAACCCGTACACCCAGCCCTCGGCCACGCGATGCGCGGTCGAGGCATCGAGAATGCGCGGGCCCCCGTTCGGCAGCCTCGCGGCCAGCGCGACCGCCTCGCGCGCGGCCTCGTCGGGCAGGCACAGCACGGCGACATCCGCCTGCGCCATCGCGTCTGCCCGCGCAGCCGGGTCCTTGCGTCGGGTGGGATCGACCTGGATCAGCGCGATCTCGCGTCGGCCGGCGATCCGCTCGCGGATCTGAAGCCCGGTGGTGCCGGCTTCGCCGTCGATGAACACGCGGATCGGGTCCATGGCGCTCTCCTTCGTGACCCCACTGTCGGGGCGCGATGCCCCGGAAAGCAAGAGGGGCGGAACCTTGCGGCTCCGCCCCCGGATTGCAGCGATGACCGAGCCGCGGCCGATCAGCGCTTCGAGAACTGGAAGCTGCGTCGGGCCTTGGCGCGGCCGTACTTCTTGCGCTCCACCACGCGCGGATCGCGCGTCAGGAACCCGGCCGACTTGAGGATCTTGCGCAGGTCCGGCTCGTAGTTCACCAGCGCGCGGCTGATGCCGTGCCGCACCGCGCCCGCCTGGCCCGAAAGACCGCCGCCGACCACCGTGCAGTAGACGTCGAACTGGTTGTAGCGATCGGCCACCAGGAAGGGCTGGGCGATCAGCATGCGCAGCACGGGACGGGCGAAGTACTGCTCGGCCGTGCGGCCATTGATCTCGTACTTGCCGCTGCCGGGCTTCACCCACACGCGCGCCACCGCGTCCTTGCGGCGGCCGGTGGCGTAGGCGCGGCCCTGGGCGTCGCGCTTCGGCTCGCGCTTCGCCGGCTCGGCGGCGACGGCGCCGGCGACCCCGAGATCCTTCAGGTCGGCCAGCGAACGGACGGTCTCGCGACCCGCTTCTGCGCTCATGCTCACGCCACCTTGTTCTTGCGGTTCATCGCCGCGACATCGAGCGGCTTCGGCGACTGGCCCTCATGCGGATGGGCCGTGCCGGCATAGACGTGCAGGTTGCGCATCTGCTGGCGCCCGAGAGGCCCGCGCGTGATCATGCGCTCCACCGCCTTTTCGATCACGCGCTCGGGGTGCTTCGAGCCCAGACGCTGCGCGATCGTGCGGCTCTTGATCCCGCCCGGATAGCCGGTGTGCCAGTGGAACACCTTGTCCTCGGCCTTGTTGCCCGTGACCCGCACCTTCTCGGCATTCACCACGACGACATGGTCGCCGCAGTCGACATGCGGGGTGAAGGTGGCCTTGTGCTTGCCGCGCAGCCGCATCGCGATCAGCGAGGCGAGGCGGCCGAGCACCAGCCCGTCGGCGTCGATCAGCCACCAGGTCTTCTGCACCTGGCTCGGCTTCAGCGAAGGTGTGGTCTTCATCATGTCCGATGCCATCCGGCGGGACCGTCCCGCGCAAGGCCGGCCTGATACGGCGCATCGGCCGCAAGGTCAAGCGGAACGCGCGATCTCCGCGAGCGGTAACAGGATACCGCAAGCACTCCGCCCCCTTCCCGCCGCCCGCGCAGGGCCCTAGCCTCGGCGCGCAGCGAGGGGAGACGCATGAGCGACGACGCGCCCAAGGGGCTGGCCCGCAACACCTCCAACTACGGCGACCGCGACATGGCGCTCTATCTGCGCCGGTCCTTCATGCTGTCGATGGGCTGGAGCCGCGAGGCGCTGTCCCGTCCCACGGTCGGCATTTGCGACACGGGCTCGGGGCTGAACAACTGCCACCGCCACTTCCCCGAACTGGTCCGTGCGGTGGAGCGCGGCGTGCTGGCGGCCGGCGGACTGCCCTTGCCGTTCCCCACCATCAGCGTGTGCGAGCCCTCGCTCAGCCCGTGCTCGATGTACTACCGCAACCTCGCCGCGATCGACACCGAGGAGATGGTGCGCGCCCAGCCGCTGGACGCCGTGGTGCTGCTCGGCGGCTGCGACAAGACCGTGCCGGCGCAGCTGATGGCGGCGGTCAGCGCCAATGTGCCGGCGGTGATGGTGGTGGGCGGACCGATGATGGCGACAAGGTTCGAGGGCGAGCGCCTCTCCGCCTGCACCGACTGCCGCCGGTTCTGGGCCAGGTTCCGCGCCGGCGAGGTGGATGCGGCGCGGATCGAGCGGATCGAGGGCAATCTCGCCACCACCGCCGGCACCTGCGGCGTGATGGGCACGGCGAGCACGATGGCCTGCCTCGCCGAGACGCTGGGCTTCCTGCTGCCCGGCACGGCGGCGATCCCGGCGGTGCATGCGGACCGGATGCGCGCGGCCGAGGCCTCGGGCGCGCTCGCGGTGCAGCTCGCGACCGCGAAGGACCCGATCCGCCCGCGTGACCTCGTTACCAAGGAGAGTGTCGAGAATGCGCTCAGGGTGCTGCTGGCGCTATCCGGCTCCACGAACGCGATCGTGCATCTCGCCGCGATCGCCGGACGCGCCGGGATCACGCTCGACCTGCACCGGCTGAACGCGCTCTCCGACGAGACGCCCGTGCTGGTGGACCTGAAGCCCACAGGCCAGGGCTACATGGAGGACTTCCACGCGGCCGGCGCGATGGGCGCGGTGCTGCGCCGGCTCAAGCCGCTGCTGCATCTCGATACCCCCACCATCGCCGGCGAGACGCTCGGCGAGCGGCTGGCGCGCGACGCGGCGGGCTTCGCCGATCCGGCGGTGATCCGCCCGCTCGACACCCCGATCTCGCCGGTGGGAGGGCTGGTGGCCCTGTTCGGCTCGCTCGCCCCGCGCGGGGCGATCCTGAAGCGCGCCGCGGCCGATCCCTCGCTGTTCGAGACCGAGGCGCGCGCGGTGGTGTTCGAGAGCCTGCCCGACATGGCCGCGCGCATCGACGACCCGGCGCTCGACGTCACGCCGAACGACATCCTGGTGCTGAAGAACGCTGGCCCGAAGGGCGGCTACGGCATGCCCGAGGCGGGCTACCTGCCGATCCCGAAGAAACTCGCCCAAGCGGGGGTGAAGGACATGATCCGGATGAGCGATGCGCGCATGTCCGGCACCGCCTACGGCACCATCGTCCTGCACATCGCCCCCGAGGCGGCCGAAGGCGGCCCGCTCGCGTTGGTGCGGAACGGCGACCGGATCCGGCTGTCGGTGAAGCAGCGGCGGCTCGACCTGCTGGTGGACGAGGCGACCCTGGCGGCCCGCCGCGCGGCCTGGACGCCCCCTCCCCCGGCCGCGCGCGGCTGGGATCTGCTCTGGCAGCGCGAGGTGCTGCAGGCGGACGAGGGGGTCGATTTCGCCTTCCTGCGTTGACCCCCCGCCCGGGCGGGCACACATCTGCGCCGACAAGGAGATTGCCATGCCCGTGCACAACCGTATCGCCGCCTTCCATGACGAGATGACCGCCTGGCGGCGCGACCTGCACGCGCACCCGGAACTCGCGCTCCAGGAGGTGCGCACCAGCCGCGTGGTCGCCGAGAAGCTGAAGGCGTTCGGCGTCGACGAGATCCACACCGGCATCGCCAGGACCGGCGTGGTCGGCGTGCTGCGCGGCAGCCGGCCGGGCAAGGGCGCGATCGGGCTGCGCGCCGACATGGACGCGCTGCCGATCATGGAGGAGACGGGCGCGCCCCATGCCTCCACCAACCCCGGCGTGATGCATGCCTGCGGCCATGACGGCCACACGGCCATGCTGCTCGGCGCGGCGAAGTATCTGGCCGAGACGCGCAACTTCGCCGGCACTGTCTATCTGATCTTCCAGCCGGCCGAGGAGATGCATGGCGGCGCCAGGATCATGCTGGACGAAGGACTGTTCGAGCGCTTTCCGGTCGATCGCGTCTTCGGCCTGCACAACTGGCCGCGTGCGCCGTTCGGCGCGTTCCTCTGGCGCAACGGCCCGGTGATGGCCGCGGTCGGCGGCATCGACATCACGGTGACGGGCAAGGGTGCGCATGGCGCGATGCCCAATCTCGGCATCGACCCGGTTCTGGTGGGCGCGCACATCATCACGGCGCTGCAAGGGATCGTGGCGCGCAACCTGGAACCCACCGATGCCGGGGTGGTGTCGATCACCTGGCTCGAGGGCGGCGATGCGCACAACGTCATCCCCGAGGTGGTGCGGCTGCGCGGCACGGCGCGCTGGTTCACCAAGGAGGCGGGCGACCTGATCGAACGGCGCGTGATCGAGACCGCAGAGGGGATCGCCCGCGCCTTCGGCGCGCGGGTCGATGCGACGTTCAACCGCGCCTATCCCGCCACCGTGAACGAGCCGGAGTCCACCGCGCTCGCGCGCGAGGCGGCGATCGCGGTGCAGGGCGAGGCGCGCGTGGCGGAACTGCCGCGCCCGACCATGGGCGGCGAGGACTTCGCCTTCATGCTCGAGAAGAAGCCCGGGGCCTACCTGATGCTCGGCACCGCGCGCACCGACGACGATCCGGGCGTGCATCATCCGAGATACGACTTCAACGACGACGCGCTGCCGATCGGCGCCTCGTGGTTCGCGACCCTCGCCGAGCGGCTTCTCGCCGACGGGAAGGCGGCGTGAGCGCGCTCCATCTCGTCGTCGTCTCGGACGCGATCTGCCCCTGGTGCTGGATCGGCAAGCGCCGGCTCGACCAGGCGCTGGCGATGCTTGCCGAGCAGCAGCGGGATCTCGCCTTCGAGGTGTCGTTCTTCCCGTTCATGCTCAACCCCGACATGCCGGCCGAGGGTGTGGATCGCGCCAGCTACCGCGCGGCCAAGTTCGGCAGCCTGGAGCGGTCGCGCGAGCTCGACGCGCGGGTCGCCGCGGCGGGCGCGGAGTGCGGCCTCGCGTTCCGCCATGACCTGATGACGCGCACGCCCAACACCACCGACGCGCATCGCCTCGCGCGTTTCGCCGCCGAGCAGGGCCTCCAGCGCACGGTGATCGAGGCGACGTTCCGCGCCTATTTCAACGAGGGGCGCGACATCGGCGATTCCGCGGTGCTCGCCGAGATCGGGGCGGCGAACGGGATGGACCACGAGGCCACGCTCGCGCGTCTCCGCTCGGCCGAGGCAGTGGAGGAGGTGCGCGCCCAGGCCGCCTCCGCCACCCGCGCCGGCATCACCGGTGTGCCGTCCTTCGTGCTCAACCGCCATTTCCTGTTCAGCGGCGCGCAGCCGGCCGAGACCATCGCCGACGCCCTCGTTTCGGCCGCGCGGCATCCGGCGATCGCGGCGGCCGGCTAACCCGCGAAGAAGCCGCGCACGCCGTCGAGCGCGATCTGGGCGGCGAGCGCGGCCAGCACCACGCCGAGCACGCGGCTCAGCACGTCCGCGCCGGTCTGGCCGAGCAGGCGCATCAGCGGCGAGGCGGCGAGCATCGCGGCGAGGGTGACGGCGAGCCCCAAGGCCAGCGCGCCGAACACGGCCACGAGCGCCGCCGGGTCGTCGCCCGCGCGGCCGCGCAGCAGCACCACCGTGGTCATCGCCCCCGGCCCGGCGATCAGCGGGATCGCCAGCGGAAAGACGCTGATGTCGTGGTCGGAGGCCTCGGCCTCGGCCCGCTCGCGCTCGGTCGCGCGCAGCCCGGAATGGCGCACCATCACCATGTCGGCGGCGAGCAGGAACAGCAGGATGCCCCCTGCGACCTGGAACGCCGGCAGGCCGATCCCCATCGCGCGCAGCAGGAACTCGCCCGCGATCCCGAACACCACCAGCACCAGGGCGGCGATCCAGGACGCCTTCAGCGCCTGGGCGCGCCGCCGCGCCGGCGGGTCGCGCGGGGTGATGCCGAGGAAGATCGCCGCCGTGCCGGGCGGGTCGAGGATCACCACGAAGGCGACGAAGGCGTAGAGGAACAGCTCCAGCACGGCCCGACCCTACACGCCGGATCGGCCCTGCGTCAGGTGCGCCTTGAACCCCGCGCCCCCGGCCCCCACGTCCGCGCACGGCTCGGGGGTCCGGGCCCCTCTGGCGCACCTCCGTGCGCGATGTCGGACCCCTTCGACCGTGTCGAAGGGATCATCCGATGCAGTGGGTTCTGCTCGTCTCGGGGCTGGCGGCGCTGATTCTGGGCGCCGAGGGCTTGGTGCGCGGCGGCGTCGGGCTGGCGCGAAGACTCGGGGTGTCGCCGGCGCTGATCGGCGTGACGATCGTCGCCTGGGGCACCTCCACGCCCGAACTGGTGGTGTCGGTCGATGCCGCGCTGAAGGGCATCGACGGGATCGCGGTCGGCAACGTGGTCGGCTCCAACATCGCCAATATGCTGCTGATCCTGGGGCTCGCGGCGGCGATCACGCCGATCGCGGTCGATCCGCGCGCGGTGCGGCGCGACGTGCTCGCCTCGCTCGGCGCGGCGGTGCTGTTCATCGGTGTCGCGCTGACGGCGCCGTTCCTGACGCTCTGGCACGGGCTCGCGTTCCTCGGCCTGCTGGCCATGCTCACGGTGGGCACCTGGCTGCACGATCGCGCCAACGGCACGCCCGCGGCGGCGCTGCATGCGGCCGAGGCCGAGGAGGTGGCGGCGGTGCCGCGCAACGCGGTGCTGTCCGCGGCGATGGTGCTCGGCGGCGTGGGCCTGCTCGTGCTGGGGGCGCATCTGCTGGTCGAGGCGGCGGTGACGATCGCGCGCGGCTTCGGCGTCTCGGAGGTGGTGATCGGACTGACGCTGGTGGCGCTCGGCACCTCGCTGCCCGAGCTCGTCACCAGCCTGGTCGCGGCTCTCCGCCGCCACAGCGACGTCGCCCTGGGCAACGTCCTGGGATCCAACGTCTACAACATCCTCGCGATCCTGGGTGTGGCGAGCCTGGTCGCACCGGTCTCGATCCCGGCACCGATCGCGCGGACCGACATGTGGGTGATGCTGGCGGCTGCCGTGGCGGTGATGCCGGCGATGCTCGCGGGCAAGGTGGGACGGCCGCTCGCGCTGGCGATGCTCGCGGGCTATGCCGGCTACATCGCCCTGCTGGTGCGAGGTTAGCTGCCCACCTTCAGCGTCGAGACGAGCCCGCGCAGGCAGGCGAGCAGGCTGAGCGGCGTGATCCTGCCCGTGCGCGGGTTCTCCTCCGAGGGCACGTTCTCGATCGTCATTGTGAGCCGCACCGTATCCGCCTCCACCTTCACCGTGTGGGTGTTGCGGGTGACGGTCGGGTCGGCCCAGATCTCGAGCGTGGTGCGGTCGGGCCCGATGCCGGCGAGGGCGAGCGCAGCCGCGACGTTCACGTTGGCCGGGAAGCCCTTCGCGCCCTCGCGCGCCGAGCCGGCGAAGATGCGCGTGGGTTCGGTGATCGCCAGCACGTCGATGCCGTGCTGATCGAGATACGGCGCACCGGCCAGCCCACGCGGCGGCTTGCGGGTGACCAGCGTGACGCTCTCGACACGACCCTCGGCGGCGGCGCGCACGGCATCGAGCCCGAGCAGCGCGCCGGTCGGCACGATGATCCGCCCGCCCGCCGCCTTGGCCTGATCGACCAGGTGCATGCGCGGCAGCAGCGCGCCGACCGAGGACACCACCGCGATCCGACCCCGCGACACGGCCGGGCAGACGATCTCCTCGAACACCGCGGCCGGCGCGGCCTCGACCACGATGTCGGCGCGCTCGGCGAGTTCGCCGAGGCCGACGATCGCGGGCGGGGCCTTGAACCCGGCGAGATTGGCCGCCGCCTTCGCCTGGTCGCGCGCCGAGACCGCCGTCAGCCGCAGCCCCTCCACCCCCGCATCCAGCGCCTGCGCCAGTTTCAGCCCGATCGCCCCCAGCCCGCCGATCGCCACACTCAGCATCGATCAACACCTCGCGCTATACTTTCGGTTGCATACCCAGCCGGAAGGACCCGTCCATGTCGGTGCCCCCCCAACCCCCGCCTGTGGGTGACCGCGTGATCGCCTTCATCGACTTCGTCAAGTCGCTGCGCTGGCCGGCGGTGGCGGTGCTGCTGCTCGTGCTGCTGCTCGATCCGATCCGCACGACGATCGAGGCGCTGCACGGCGACGGCGCGGGCATCGTCCGGCTCGGCGACATCCCGCTGCGCGTCACCCCACATGCGCTGCCGCAGCCGCACCAGGAGATCGTGCGCGCGGTCGCGGCGATGGATGCCGACGTGCTGCGCACCTTCCTGGACATGGACCAGAACGCGATCTACTGCGGCACCCTGGACGCCGAGTACCGCGCGGGGATGCGCCGGCTCGCCCATCTCGGGCTGGTGGAGGCGCGCTCCGATCCCGCGCGCCCGTTCGACTGCCGCGACTACGCGGTGATGACCGAGCTCGGCAAGCGGGTGGAGTCCTACCTGATCAGCGTGATGGTGGGGATGCTGAAGGGCTGATCACACGACCGGGCTGCGTCCGCCATCCACGTTGATCGCGGTGCCGGTGACGTAGCCGGCGGCGTCGGAGGCGAGGAAGCAGGCGACATTGGCGAACTCCTCGGCCGTGCCGAG
>CALKJX010000287.1 GCA_937995555.1 uncultured Elioraea sp. | reverse complement strand
TGCGCCGCCCCTCCTCGGTGCGCACGGGGATGTTCTGAAGGTTTGGATCCGTGGAGGACAGGCGTCCGGTCGCCGCGCCGGTCATGGCGAAGGAGGTGTGGACGCGGCCCGTGGCGGGATCGATCTGATCCACCAGCGCATCGGCATAGGTGGATTTCAGCTTCGCGAGCTGGCGCCATTCCAGCACCTTGCCCGGCAGCGGATGCTGGGTCGCGAGTTCCTCCAGCACGCCGGCGTCGGTCGCGTACTGGCCGGTCGCGGTCTTGGCACGCCGCCCGCCCGGCGGCGCGAGGCCGAGCTCGTCGAACAGCACCTTCCCGAGCTGCTGCGGCGAGCCGACGGTGAAGGACCGGCCCGCGAGCGTGTGGATCTCACCCTCCAGCACCTTCAGGCGATCGGCGAACTCGGCCGACATCTGCCGCAGGTCGCGCGCGTCGACCTTGATGCCGGCGCGCTCCATCGCCGCGATCACCGGGATCAGCCGTCGCTCGACATGCTCGTACACCACCAGCACCCGCTCGGGCCGCAGCCGCGGCCGCAGCGTCTGCCACAGCCGCAGCGTCACGTCCGCGTCCTCGGCGGCATAGGCGGTGGCGCGGTCGAGCGGCACCTCGGCGAAGCTGACGCGTGCCTTGCCTGTGCCGGTGACGGCGTCGTAGCTGATCGGTTCGTGGCCGAGATGGCGCGCCGAGAGCTGGTCCATGCCGTGCTCCCAGCGGCCGGCATCCAGGCAGAAGCTGATCAGCATCGTGTCGTCGACCGGCCCGAGCGCGATGCCGCCGTTCTCCGCACGCGCCAGCACGGCGAGATCGTACTTGCCGTTCTGCATCACCTTGAGGACGGACGGGTCCTCCAGCAGCGGGCGAAGCAGCCCGATCGCGGTCTCGAAGCGGATCTGTTCGGGCGCCGGATCGGCGGCAAGGTCCCCGCCGCGTCCGACGTGGCGCAGCGGCACGTAGCAGGCGCGCCCCGGCGCGGTCGCGAGGCTGACGCCGACCAGCCGCGCGCGCTGGGCGTCCAGGCTGTCCGTTTCGGTGTCGAAGGCAAGGAAGCCCTGCGCGTCGGCCTCGGCGATCCAGGCGCGCAGCCGCTCGGCGGTCGTCACCGTCTCGTAAGGACCGAACGGCGCCTTCTCCGGCTCGTGCCGCGCGGCCGGCTCGGCCGGCGCGGGCGCCCCGGACACCGCTCCGTCAAGCCCGAGCCGGTGCAGCGTCGAGCGGAAGTTCTGCGCCGTCAGCCATGCCGCGAGCTTGGCGCGGTCTGGCTCCTTCAGCGCCAGCGCCTCGAGCGGCAGCGGCAGCGGCGCCGAGGGATCGAGCGTCACCAGCCTCTTGCTGATGCGCGCCTTCTCGGCGTGCTCGATCAGCGCCTCGCGCCGCTTGGGCTGCTTGATCGTTTCGGCCTTGGCCAGCAGCGTCTCGAGATCGCCGAACTCCTCGATCAGTTGGGCGGCGGTCTTGACGCCGATCCCCGGCACGCCGGGCACGTTGTCGGTCGAGTCGCCGGCAAGCGCCTGCACATCGATCACCTTCTCGGGTGGCACGCCGAACTTCTCGACCACCTCGGCCGCGCCGACCGGCTTCTGCTTGATCGGGTCGAGCAGCGTCACGCCCGGGCGGATCAGCTGCATCAGGTCCTTGTCGGAGGAGACGATCGTGACCGTGCCGCCTTCGTCCGTCTCGGCCTTGGCGTAGGCCGCGATCAGGTCATCCGCCTCCCAGCCCTCGGCCTCGATCGCCGGCAGGTCGAACGCATCGACCGCCTCGCGGATCAGGCCGAACGGCGGGATCAGCTCCGCGGGAGGGTCGGGCCGGTGCGCCTTGTAGTCGGGGTCGATGTCGTTGCGGAACGTCCGCCGTCCCTTGTCGAACACCACCGCGATCCGGTCGCCCGCGTGCTCGGCGATGAACTTCGCCAGCATGTTGGTGAAGCCGAACACGGCGTTCACCGGCGTGCCGTCGGGGCGCGTCATCGGCGGCAGGGCGTGGAAGGCGCGGAAGATGTATCCCGATCCGTCGATCAGGATCAGGTGCGGGCGGGGCGCCATGCGCGCGGCTCAGGCCGCCTTGGCGCCCTTGAGCACAAAGAGCCGCGAGCAGTAGGGGCACATCACCCGCCCCCCGACCAGCGTCAGGTAGACGCGCGGATGGCCGAGCGCGCCGCCCCCGCCGTCGCACGCGACCGTGGTTTCGTCGGTCTCGATGATCTCGGTAGGCTCCGGCGCCTTGGGGGCGGATGGGGCTGACATCGCACTTCCTGTCGGGGTTCGGGGCGCGGATGATAGCTTCCGTGAGGGGCCGGGCAACAGCGAGGGTGGGGCGGCGCGCGGTGCTGGCCGCGGCCGTGGCCGGCTGCGCACCGAGGCTCGCCCTGCCGGGACCGCCGAACGGGCCGCCGCGCGACGAGGGCGAGGCGCTGGTGATGCCCGACGGGGCGCGGCTGCCGCTCCGGTCCTGGCTGCCGGAGGGTCCGGCGCGGGGCGCGATCCTGGCGCTGCACGGGTTCAACGACCACAGCCGCGCCTGGCGCTTGTCGGCGCCGCTGTTCACCGCCGCCGGCTGGGCAGTGCACGCCTACGACCAGCGCGGCTTCGGCGCCGGGCCACATCCGGGCATCTGGCCCGGCCATGACGCGCTCGCCGCCGACGCGACCGCCGCCGCGCGCCTGATCCGCGCGCGCCACCCCGGGCTGCCGCTCGTGCTGCTCGGCGAGAGCATGGGCGCGGCCGTGCTGCTGGTCGCCGCGACCGCAGCCGACCCGCCGCCCGCGGACGCCTACGTGCTCTCGGCCCCGGCGGTCTGGGGCGGGGAGACGATGGGCAGGATCGGCCGGTGGTTCCTGGACCTCGCCGCCCACACCGTGCCCGCGCTCGGCATCGTCGGCGGCTCGCCCTTCATCCGCGCCTCGGACAACGAGGCGGCGCTGCGCGAGATGGGGCGCGATCCGCTGGTGCTGAAATCGACGCGCGTCGATGCCGTGCACGGGCTCGTCGCGCTGATGGATGCGGCGCTCGCCGCCGCCGCGCGGCTCGAGGCCCCCGCCCTGTTCCTCTACGGCGAGAAGGACGACCTGGTACCCGAGCGCGCGATCGCGGCGATGGCCGCCCGGCTGCCGGGGCTCGCCTCGGGGCGGCAGCGCGGGGTGATCTACCCCGACGGCTATCACCTGCTGCTGCGCGATTCGATCCGCGCGCGCGTGGCGGCCGACATCCTCGCCTGGCTCGCCGATCCGCGCGCGGCCCTGCCGTCGGAGGCCGCGCGCGGTTTGCCGCCCCGCGCGGCTTCGGCTATAGGGGCGGGTACGGACCCGTAGCTCAGCTGGATAGAGCGCTGCCCTCCGAAGGCAGAGGTCGTACGTTCGAATCGTATCGGGTCCGCCACTCCCCGCCGCGCCTCAGCGCTTCAGCGCCCAGATCAGGATGCCGGCGGCGACCGACACGTTCAGGCTCTCGATCCGCCCCGACCCGCGCAAGGTGACGCGCGCCTCGCACGCCGCCAGCGTCTCCGGCGGCAGGCCGCGCTCCTCGTTGCCGAGCACCAGCGCCACGGGGCGGTCGCGCGGCAGCGCGGACGGATCGACACCCCCCTCGGCGACCGCGCCGGCGACCAGGAAGCCCCGGCGGATCGCCTCCAGGGCCGGCACCAGCGGCGCGGCGCGGTAGAGCGTGAGGTGTTCGAGCCCGCCCTCGGCCACGCGATGCGCCGAGTCCGAGGGGCCGGCCTGCTTCGGATGTCCCGACAGCACGATCCGGTCGAGCCCGAAGAACGCCGCCGTGCGCGCGATCGCACCGAGATTGTGGGTGTTCGCGATGCCGTCCAGCACCAGCAGCAGCGGGATGCGGTCGCGCGCGGCGAGCACGGCTGGCGGGTCGAAGCCGGGGATCGCCTTGGGCCGCGCGATCGCGACGATGCCGCCGTGCTGCACCGTACCCGCGACCCGGTCGAGCTCGGCGCGCGGCAGCATCCGGTAGGGCCGGCGGGCTGTGGCCAGCACCTTGCAGAACGGCCCGGCCGCCTCGCGCAGCGCCTCCTCGTAGAACAGCCGCTCGACCCGCTGGGGCGCGCGCGCGAACAGGGCCGACACGGCGGCGAGCCCGGCGACGCGGACCAGATCGGACGCCTCCTCGCGCGGCGCGCGTTCGGGGCCGCGGGCGGGCGGGCGCGGCGGGCGGGAGGGGCCGCGCCGGTCGCGCGGCGGGGGGTCTCGGCGCATGGCGGCTGCGTGCCATTGCATGGCAGAGTCGGCAAGGGGCGGATGGACGCCTCCCAGCCCCCGCCC
>CALKJX010000286.1 GCA_937995555.1 uncultured Elioraea sp. | reverse complement strand
GATCGACGTGATCGGCGACAAGTCCCAGGCGGCGCCGAACCACCTGCTGACCTCGGTGCTGTGGGACATCACCGAGACCATCATCAAGATGGTGGAAGACATCCGCGCCGGTCGCTTCGGATCGCGCCCCTACACCATCGGGCTCGCCGACGGATCGGTGCGGCTGCTGCGCACGCGCCACATCACCGACGCCGACTGGGCGGAGGTGGAGGCGGTGAAGCAGCGCATCGTCTCGGGCCAGGTGCAGGTGCCCTATGTCGGCGACGCCGCCGCGGTGCGCGCGCTGATGAGCGACGTCCAGGCACCCGCGGCGCGCTGACGAAAGGCCGCGCACCGCACCATGCCGGAGGGGACGGGCGCGGCGACGGCGATGGCGGATCGCGGAACGGGCGCGCCGCTGGTACGCCTTGTCGGCATCACCAAGCGCTTCCCCGGCGTGCTGGCGAACGACGACGTGTCGTTCGACATCCACGCCGGGGAAGTGCATGCCCTGCTGGGCGAGAACGGCGCCGGCAAATCCACGCTGATAGCCATCCTGTCCGGGGTGCAGCAGCCGGACGCGGGGCGCATCGAGGTGACCGGACGCGAGGCGCGCATAGCCTCTCCGCGCGACGCGATCCGCCTCGGCATCGGAACGGTGTACCAGCACTCGACGCTGGTGCCGACGCTGACCGTCGTGCAGAACCTGATGCTCGGCCAGCCGTGGTGGCGGCCGCTCGGCCGGGCCGCGGCCCTGGCGCGGCTCTCGGAACTGGCCGCTCTGCTCGGCGTGCAGGTTGAGCCGGATGCGGTCGCGGGATCACTCTCCCTCGGGCAGCAGCAGCAGGTCGAGATCATCAAGGCACTCTGGCGCGGCGAACGCGTCCTGGTGCTGGACGAGCCGACCTCGATGCTGACGCCTCGTGGCGTCCAGGAACTCGGCCAGGTCATCGCGCGGCTGGCGGCGCAGGGCTTCGGCATCGTATTCGTCAGCCACAAGCTGCAGGAGGTTCTCGCCTTCGGCCATCGGGTCACGGTGCTGAAGCTGGGCCGCAAGGTCGGAGAGCTCCCGCCCGAACGTCTCAGCGCCCTCGCGCCCGCCGACGCGACCGCCGAGATCGTGGACCTCATGTTCGGGCGCGGCGCATCGGACGCGGCCGTGCGGCGCCGCCGGGTATCTACCGTCCGCGGCGACGCGCCGTCGCTGCTCGAGGTCTCGGGTCTCTCGACGGGTGATGGCGCGCTCGAGGGCGTCTCCTTCACGATCCGCCCGGGCGAAGTGTTCGGCGTCGCGGGCGTCGACGGCAACGGCCAGAAGCAGCTCGCGGAGGTTCTGGCCGGCCAGCTTCGCGCCGCGGCCGGTCGCATCCGTCTCGCCGGGCAGGACATCATCCCGCTGTCCGTCAGGCGCCGGCAGGAACTTGGCCTCCGCTACCTCACCGACGACCGGCTTGGCGAAGGCACGGTCGGCAGCTTCAGCATCGGAACCAACCTCGTCCTGAAG
The DNA here is from genome assembly GCA_937995555.1 of uncultured Elioraea sp. GTDB lineage: Bacteria > Pseudomonadota > Alphaproteobacteria > Acetobacterales > Acetobacteraceae > Elioraea. The sequence continues at coordinate 1,304 of CALKJX010000286.1, read as the reverse complement.
CGCGTCGGGGAGCCGCCGTTCTGGGAACGCGGCTTCGAGCGGCCCGCCCGCATCGCCGACCATGCGCGCGACCTGATCGAGCGCTTCGACGTCCGCACGCCGGGCCCGGATGCGCCGATCGCGAACCTCTCGGGCGGCAACATCCAGAAGGCGCTGTTCGGGCGGGAACTCTCGCAGGAGCCGAAGCTCATCATCGCGAACAAGCCGACCTACGGGCTCGACGTGGCCAACATCCGGGCGGCGCGCGACCGCATCTCCGCCGCCGCGGATGATGGCGTCGCCTGCCTGCTGATCTCGACCGACCTGGATGAGCTCCTGGAACTGAGCGACCGTGTCGGCGTGATGTATCGGGGCCGGCTCGTCGGCATCGTGGACAACGGGCCTGACGCCGAACGTGAGATCGGCCGGCTCATGGTGGCGGGGACCGCATGAGCGCAACCACATCCGCCGGCCGGCCCACGCTGCCGGGCTGGCTGCGAGCCCTGCTTCCACTGACACTGGCCCTCTTGATCGGCGCCACCATCCTCGCGCTGCTGGGGCGCGATCCTCTGCAGTTCTACACCAATGTGCTGAACCGCGCGGTGCTGAACAGGTCAGGCCTGCAGGAGACGCTGGTGCTGATGGCGCCGCTGCTCCTCATCGCGGCGAGCCTGATCGTCTGCTTCAGGGCGGGGCTGTGGAACCTGGGCATCGATGGCCAGTTCCTGCTCGCCGCCTGCTTCGCGTCGGCCTTCGCGGCCAGCTGGGTCACCGCCCTTCCCTATTGGCCGGCGATGATCCTGCTGTTCGCGCTGGCCGCGGCGGTCGGCGCGGCCTGGGCGATACTGCCGGCCTTCCTCAAGGCGCAGTACGGCGTGAACGAGATCATCTCGACGCTGATGATGAACTTCCTCGGCTTCGGACTTTCGGCCTTCCTGATCAAGACGCTGTTCGGGGATCCGGAGCACCCGGCGCCGCAGACGACCATCCTGGAGGTGGCGGATCGCCTGCCCCGCCTCGGGGATACGCTGGTGCATGTGGGTGTGGTGTTCGCGATCCTCGTCATCCTGGCCGTCCATCTGGTGATGACGCGCACGGCCTTCGGCCTGAAGCTGCGCATCGTCGGCCACAATCCGCGCGCGGCCGAGCATGCCGGACTGAACGTGCGGCTCCTGGCCTTCGCGGTGTTCGCGATCTCGGCGGCGCTGGCCGGGCTCGCCGGCGCGGTGGAGGTGCTCGGGGTGCGCGGGGTGGTGCGGGCGGACTGGCATCCGGGCTACGGGCTGCTCGTGGTGCCGCTCGTGTTCCTCGCCCGCTTCCACGGC
>CALKJX010000285.1 GCA_937995555.1 uncultured Elioraea sp. | reverse complement strand
TGAAGTGGGCGTCGGAGCGGTCGGAGGCGTTCCTGTCCGACACGCATGGGCGCGACAACATCACCACCGGCGAACTCGCGCTTGACAAGGACGGCCGGTTCCTCGCGCTGCGCACGAGGACGCTCGCCAACATGGGTGCCTATCTCTCGAACTACGCGCCTTTCATCCCCACCGGCGCTGGCTCCAAGGTGCTGGCCAGCGTCTACGGCTTCAAATCCGTGTACGTGAACGTCCTTGGCCTGCTGACCAACACCACGCCGGTCGATGCCTATCGCGGCGCCGGGCGGCCGGAAGCCAACTACGTGGTCGAGCGGCTGATCGACACGGCCGCGCGCGAGATGAAGATCGACCGCGTCGAGATCCGCCGTCGCAACATGGTGCCGCCCTCGGCCATGCCATGGAAGACGCCGATGGGGGCGACCTATGACAGCGGCGACTTCGTCACCGTGCTCGATGCCGGGCTGAGGAAGATCGACTGGGCCGGGTTCCCGCAGCGGCGCCAGGAGGCGGCGCGACGCGGCCGCCGGCGCGGCATCGGGCTGGCCTACTATCTCGAGGCCACGGGCGGGGCGCCCACCGAGCGTGCCGAGATCCGCTTCGCCGAGGATGGCATGGTGGATGTGCTGGTCGGCACGCAATCGACCGGCCAGGGGCACGAGACGGCCTATATCATGCTGACCGCGGCCGAACTCGGCATCCCGCACGAGAAGATCCGGGTGGTGCAGGGCGACTCTGATGAGATCCCCACCGGCGGCGGCACGGGCGGCGCCCGCAGCCTCTACTCCGAGGGCCAGGCGATCCTCGCCACCACCGCCACCGTGATCGAGAAGGGCAAGCGCGCCGCCGGCGAGGCGCTGGAGGTCGCCCCCGCCGACATCGTGTTCGAAGCGGGCAGGTTCAGCGTCGTCGGCACCGACCGTGCCATCGGCATCATCGACCTCGCGCTCACGCAGCGGAAGAAGGCGGCCGCCGGGCAGGACGTCACCACGCTCGACGCCGCCGAGGTCGCCGAGATCAAGGCGCACACCTTCCCGAACGGCTGCCACATCGCCGAGGTGGAGATCGATCCCGCAACCGGCGCGCTGGACGTGGTGCGCTACATCGTCTGCGACGATGTCGGCCACGCGATCAACCCGCTGATCGTGCGCGGCCAGGTGCATGGCGGTGTGGCGCAGGGGATCGGCCAGGCGGTACTGGAGCACACGGTCTACGACCCGGCGAACGGCCAGCTCGTCACGGGCAGCTTCATGGACTACGGCATCCCGCGCGCCGACGACTTGCCCGACATCGATGTCGATCTGCTCGAGATTCCCTGCGAGACGAACCCGCTCGGCGTGAAGGGCGCTGGCGAGGCGGGCGCGGTCGGCAGCCCGCCGGCGGTGATCAACGCCGTGGTCGATGCGCTGGCCGGGGACGGGGTTAAGCACGTCGACATGCCGGTGACGCCGGAGCGGCTGTGGCGGACGATCGCGGCGGCGAAGGCGGCGTGACCGAGGCGCGCGAGGTCGTCTGGTACGAGGACCTCGCCCCCGGGCAGATCGACCGCACCGCTTCCGTGCTGCCGGAGACCGCTGCGATCAAGCCATGCGCCGCATCATGGGACCCGCAGCCCTTTCACCCCGACGTGGCGGCGGGTGCGGCGCATCCGCTGTTCCGCGGGCTCGCCGCCTCGGGCTGGCACACGGCCTGCCCGTCGATGCACCTGATCGTCGCCGGTCCGTTCCGGATCGCCGGCGGGCGGATCGGCGCGGGCAGGGACGAGCTGCGCGGGCCGATCCCCTCGCGCCCGGGCGATACGCTGCGCGTCGAGACCGAGGTGCTGGCGTGCCGGCTGTCGCGCTCGCGCCTGGAGATCGGCCTGGTGCAGGTCCGGCATGCCACGTTCAATCAAAGGAACGACGTCGCGCAGGTCTGCACGCCGACGCTGGTGGTGCCCCGGCGGGCTACGCGAGCGCCAATGTCAGCGGCAGGGTGAGCGCCGCAAGCAGCGTCTGCAGCGTGGTGATGCCGGCCATCAGCGGCGCATCCCCGCCGAGCTGGCGCGCCATGATGTAGGACGAGGACGCGGTCGGCAGAGCCGCGAACAGCACCGCCACCTCGGCCGCCGCGCCACGCACGCCGAAGCCGGCGCAGGCGAGCGCGGTCAGTGCCGGCAGCAGCACGAACTTGGCCGCCGAGGAGGCCGCAGCCGCGCCCGGGCGCGCCCAGATCGCGCGCGGGGTGAAGGCAGCGCCGACGCACAGGAGCCCGATCGGCAGGCTCGCCTGGCCGAGGCTGCGCAGCGCCACCGTCACGACGCCGGGCACCGGCGCTGCGGTCGCCTGCCAGATGGCGCCGGCCACGCAGCCGAGGATCAGCGGATTGGTCGCAAGCGCCTTGAGCGTCCCGGCGAGACTCGGCCTTGCCCTGCCGAAGCGCGCGAAGGCCAGCACGGACATCACGTTCACGGTCGGCACGATCGCGGCGTTCGCGACCGCCGCCAGCGCGACGCCCGGCGCGCCATGCAACGCGGCCGACGCGGCAAGCCCGATGTAGTTGTTGAACCGGATGCCGCCCTGGAACACCGAGGTGAAGGCCGGACCGTCGATGCCGAGCCGCGGACGGATCAGCAGCAGCGCGGCCGCGGTCGCGAGCAGCGGCGCGATGATCGCCACGATCATCCCCGCAACGGGCACGCCGGCGAGATCGGCCGTGCCGAGCCCGTGCGCCAGCAGCGCGGGCAGCAGCACGACGAAGCAGAGCCGCTCGGCGCCCTGCCAGAACGGATCGGCGAGCAGGCCGGTCCGCCGCAACACCCAGCCGAGTCCGATCAGCAGCGCGACAGGGACAACGGCAAGCGTAACGGTACCGAGACGATCCATGCCTCAGCGGGCGAACGCGACGGTCGCGCCGCCCGCCTGGAGCGTGCGCGTCGCAAGATCGTACTCCATCAGGTCCTCGCCGAGGATCAGCGGCCCGGACCACTGCGCGCGCACCTCCGCGACCAAGGCAGCACGGTCGAACCGCGTCGGCACGAAGTGGTTGAGGATCAGCATCCCGACATCCGCCTCGGCCGCGACTGCGCCGACTTCGGTCGATAGCGTGTGATAGGAGGCGACCGCGTCGATCCCTTCCTGGGTGCGCACCCCGTCGATCGGGCGCATCTCGCGCTTGATGAACACCTCGTGCAGCAGGCAGTCGGCACCGCGCGCGGCCTCGATCAGCGGCTGCCAGAGGATGGTGTCGGCGGAGTGGACGAAGCGCAGGCCATCGTGCTCGACGATGAAGCCGTAGACCTCGGGGAACGGATCGTGATTCACCTTGACGGGCGTCACCGTGACGCCGCCGCGCAGCGTCTGGCCATCGGCGAACTCCTTCACCTGGACATCGAGACCCGCGACCGAGGGGCGCCTCTCGTGGGCCAAACGGATGTCCAGCTCAGGCTTCCAGAGCGCGGCCGAGCGTTCGACGAAGCCGATCGTGCCGGGCGGGCCGAACACCTTCCAAGGCTTTTCCCGCCCCTGATGCCAGGATGAGACCAGAAGCTGGTGGAAATCCACCACATGGTCGCTGTGCAGGTGGGTGATGAACAGCGCGTCGATCTCGGCCCCCTTGGTGCCGGCCTGAACAAGCCGCTGGGTGACACCCGAGCCGCAGTCGAACAACAGCCGTCGCCCGCCCGCGTGGATCAGGATCGCGGGACCCATGCGCAGCGGATCGACCTGGGGGCAGCCGGTGCCGAGAAGGACGAGCTTCATGGCGCAAGGCTAATGCAGTTGGCGTGGACGGGAAGCCACCCCGGCACGCCGCGCGCATGCGCGGAACGCGCGTCATGCCGGACTGCCGGGCGTGACCCCGTCGGCAGGCCTGCATGAGGGCTCGTCGACCCGGACCACCCGCCCGCACCCGGGCATCAGACGCGCTTCAGCACCGCGGCGGCGGCCCGCAACGCGGCGGCACGCGCGCTCAGCAGTGCCGCCTCGTCGCGGAGGCTCCGCGCCTCTCGCTCGGCCTCCTCCGCCTGACGGGACAGTGCCGCGAGCCGGGCCGGCGACGGCGCCGCCGCTTCCGCTTCCGCTTCCAGCAGCGCGGTCTCGTAGGGCAGGGCACGGCAGATTGCGGCGGCCCGGAGGCTCGCGGCGACATCCCGCGGCCCGTCCTTCGCGAGGAAGGTCGCATACCAAGCGAGGTCGCCCTCGGCGGTCTGCGGCGCGGAGCGCAGGGCGGATGCCTGAAGCGGGACGACAGGGTCCGACATGGCGCTCTCCTAATCGATTGCGTCCAGGAGAGACGCGCGCCGCGCCGGCGCGTTTCCCGTTTGATTGCCTTGCGGCCACATCCCGCTTCGCAGCGGATGCCACCTCGCCCGGGGACGGCAGGTTGGCGGGGGCAGCGCCCCTCTCCTGATGACAGGTGTTGGACGCCACGCGCGGTCGTGCCGTGTCAAGTCATCGCCGCGGCCGACATCCCTTCGACCGTCTCGCTGCCACTGCGCCAGCGATGCGTGCCCTGTCCGGTGGCGACAAGCGTGCCGTCCGCGCGGTACACCTCGGTGCGGGTGAAGAATGTCGTCGCGCCGCGCCCCACCATGCGTGCTTCGGCCACCGCTTTCCCCGCCGTGACCGGGGCGACGAACTGGGTCGCGAGTGCCAGCGTCATGCCGCGACGGGCATGGCCCGGCACGCTGCACCAGAGACCGGAATACGCGGCGGCTTGGTCAATCAGCCCGAGCACGAACCCGCCATGCACGACGCCGGCGCGGTTCAGGTGCTGCGGCCCGGCCTCGGCCGCGAGGCGTGCGAAGCCCTCGCGCCACTCCAGCAGACGGAAGCCGAACAGCTCGTGATAGGGCGCGGGCAGCGGGTCGATCGGGACGTCGTTCATGGCGCGGACCTAGGTCGGCGCCATTGCCGGGTCAATCAGGCGATCTGGAGGTTCTGCAGCGCCTCTTCGAGTTCCTGGAAGCTCGGCATGTGCTCGCTCGGCGCCATCTTGCGCCCGGTCTCGACCGAGACCTGCGGCGCGTTGCCGTGCAGATGCGCCACCAGCACGGCGCGGATCACCTCGTAATACTTGATCTCCTCCTCGACGACCGATTGAAGCCGCGAGGCGATCGGACCCATCATGCCATAGGCGAGGAACACGCCGAGGAACGTGCCCACCAGAGCCGAGCCGATCATCTTGCCGAGGATCGGCGGCGGCTCGGTGATCGAGCCCATGGTCTTGATGACGCCCATCACGGCCGCGACGATGCCGAGGGCGGGCAGTGCATCCGCCACTTTCTGCATCGAGTGGGCGGGGTGCAGTTCCTCGTTCAGGAGCTTGCGCAGTTCGCGCGCGAACACGTCCTCGATCTGGTGCGGATCGTCTGCGTGCATGCCCACCATGCGCAGATAGTCGCAGATCAGCGTCACGGCGTGATGGTCGTCGCGGATGCGCGGGAACTTGGCGAAGGCCGAGCTCTCGTGCGGCTTCTCGATATGCGGCTCAAGCGCCATCGCGCCCTTCGTGGCGGCCAGGCGCACCAGCCAGTAGAGCAGCGACAGCAGGTCGATGTAGTCGGATTTGTGGAACTTGCCGCCCTTGAGGACCTTGCCGAACCCGGCCACGACATGCTTCAGGCCGTGCATCGAGTTCGCCATCAGCAGCGTACCGAGCGCCGCGCCGCCGATGATCATCATCTCGAACGGCAGCGCGGCGAGGATGATGCCGATTTTGCCTCCGGCCAGGATGTAGCCGCCGAACACGCAGATGATCACGAAGACGAAGCCGCCGATCGTCAGCATGGCGCGGCCTCAGTTCATTGCCGGCGTGGCAGGCGGAGCGGCCGTACGCTGGACCAGAATGGCGATGCGCCTGTTGGCGGCGGCGCGCGGGTCGGCCGGCAGCAGGAGATCTCGGTCGGCCCGGCCCGAGACGCCATGGATACGCGCTTCCGGCACCCCCGCGTTGACCAACAGGCGCCGCGCGGCATTGGCGCGATCGGCGGACAGCTCCCAGTTCGTCACCCCACTGCCGGAGCGGAACGGTGTCGCGTCGGTGTGGCCGGCGATGGTGATCGGCTTGCCGAGGCGCGTGATCACGGGCGCGATCTTCGCGATCAACGCCCGCGCCGCCTCGTTCGGTTGGCTGGAACCGAGCGCGAACATCGACAATCCCTCGGCGTCCAGCAGCTGCAACCTCAGCCCCTCGGGGGTGACGTCGATCGCGAGCTGGCGCGCGAGCTCGGCCAGCGCGGGATCCTCCGTCACGGCCGCGCGGATGCTCTCGGCCGCCTGCTCGAGCGCCTCCGCCTCGGCCGCGGCGCGGGCGGCAACCTCCTGTTCGGGCTCGAACAAGCCCTCGGTCGCGTCCTCGCCGCCGGCGCCGGCAGTGCGCGGTGCCATGAAGCGGCCGCCGGTGTCGAAGCGGTTCTGGAACGCGCCCCCCTCGGCGAAGATCGCCTGGTGCGGCTCGCCCTCGTCCGGCCGGTCCTCGTCCGGCGGATAGCTGCGTTCGACCTGAGGCACGGTGGGCGTACCGGCACGGCCCACCGCGGAACTGTCCGAAACGATATCCGTGCCGCCGAACAACTTGCCCGAGCCCGAATTGTCGTTGCCGAACACGTTCACCGGCGCGAAGTACTGCGCGATTCCGAGCTTCTGTTCCTCGGTGGTGGCGTTCAGCAGCCACATGAGGAGGAAGAACGCCATCATCGCGGTCACGAAGTCCGCATAGGCGACCTTCCACGCCCCCCCGTGATGCCCGTGTTCGGCCCCTTCCTCCCGCCGGATGACGAGAGTCGCCCCGTCCTTCTCATTCTTGCCCTTGCGAGCGCTCATCGGCCTGGGTTTGCCTGTGCATGCTGCGCCGCGCGACGACGTCGCGGCCCATGGCGCACCCTGCCCTAGAGGGATTAAGCCTTGGCTAAGTCGGCTCGCGGGTTGCGCCTCGCGGGGGGGGTCTCTATATCCGGCCGCGTCGCGGGGTTCCTGCCCGCGAGCGATGGGGAGACGATCGGGGCCGCTTGCCAGCCCCGGACCGGTCCGGGCGGCTGACGCCGGGCCTCTCTGGGGAGGGTCATGCAGCAGACGAGGGCCTCGAAGGCCGCTTCCGATCCGGGCGCGTCGTGCTGACCGTCGTCCTGGCACCGTTCGTGGCCGCCGGGGTGGCGCCGCTGCTGGTCCGTTCGCTCCGCCATCGGGCAAGCTTCGTCCTGGCACTCGTGCCGGCTGCGAGCTTCCTCTGGCTGTTCGTCCGGATGGACGAGGCGACCCCCGGGATCCTCGCATCCACCCCCTGGGTGCCCGGCCTGGACGTCGCGCTCGACTTCAGCCTCGACGGCCTGTCGCTGATATTCTCGCTGCTGATCAGCGGCATCGGCACGCTGATCGTGCTCTATGCCGGGGGCTACCTGAAGGGCCACCCGATGCTCGGGCGGTTCTTCCTGTTCCTGATGATGTTCATGGGCGCGATGCAGGGCGTCGTGCTGGCCGACAACGTCATCACCCTGTTCGTGTTCTGGGAGCTGACGAGCCTCGCCTCCTATCTGCTGGTCGGGTTCGAGAGCAACAAGCCGGCGGCCCGCCGTGCCGCCCTGCAGGCCCTGCTGATCACGGGCACGGGCGGGCTCGCGCTGCTGGCCGGCCTGATCATGCTCGCCAACGCCGGAGGGTCGTGGCGCATCTCGGACCTGACCGGCGCCGGGTCCTGGATCCAGGACGACCCGCTCTACCTGCCGATCCTGATCCTGGTCGTGCTGGGCTGCTTCACCAAGAGCGCGCAGTGGCCGTTCCACTCCTGGCTGCCGGGGGCAATGCAGGCGCCGACGCCGGTGTCGGCCTATCTGCACTCGGCGACCATGGTGAAGGCGGGCGTATATCTGCTGGCCCGGCTTGACCCGGCACTCGGCGGGTCGCCGGAGTGGCTCTGGATCCTGACCGGCATCGGCGGGCTGACCATGCTGATGGGCGTGGTGTTCGCGCTGCTGGAGACCGACCTCAAGCTGGTGCTCGCCTGGACCACGGTCTCGGCGCTCGGCACGCTGGTGTTCCTGCTCGGACCGACGCACGAGCCGGGCGCGAAGGCGGCCATGGCCTTCCTGCTGGTGCACGCGCTCTACAAGGGGGCGCTGTTCATGGCCGCGGGCAATGTCGATCACGAGGCCGGCACGCGCGACCTGACGAAGCTCGGCGGGCTGATGCGCGTGATGCCGGTGACCTTCGCGGCGGCCGCGCTCGCCTGCGTGTCGATGGCGGGCTTGCCGCTCGGTCTCGGTTGGGTCGCGAAGGAGCTGATCGGCGCGGCCAAGATCGCGCTCGAGGACGAGTTCGGCATCACGGTGATCGCGGCGACGCTGACGAACCTGATGCTGTTCTGCGTTGCTGCGATCGTCGCGATCGTGCCGTTCACCGGACGGAAGAGCGCGGCGGCGGAGCACGCGCACGAGGCGCCGTGGTCGATGCTCGCCGGTCCCGTGGTGCTCTCCTCGCTTGGCCTCGTGTTCGGCATGGCGCCCAATCTGGTTGCCGATTCGCTGATCGCCGCGGCGACCACGGCCGTGATTGGACGCAAGGCCACGCTGGACATCGTGCTGTTCAAGGCGGTCGACTGGAAATTCCTGCTGACGCTGGCAACCTTCGCCGCCGGCGCCGCCCTGTTCCTGCTCTGGCGTCGGTCTGCCGCGTCGTGGCGGGGTGCCCTGAATCCGACGCTCGACCGCGGGCCTGACAGCGGCTACGACCACGCGATGGCAGGGCTCGCGGCCCTCGCGACCTGGCAGACACGCATCCTGCAGCCGGGCCTGCTGCACCGCTACATGGCCGCCTCCTTCGCCGTGGTGACGCTCGCGGTCGCGGCCAGCCTGACGCGCG
>CALKJX010000284.1 GCA_937995555.1 uncultured Elioraea sp. | reverse complement strand
CCAGGAAGACCAGGCTCAGATAGCGCCGGATGGTCAGGAACTGCAGCACATTGAGCCGCTGGCTCACGACGCCGATCGCGCGCGCGAGGGGCGCGTAGATGCCGTCCCAGACGAGGTCGCGCTGCGCGATATCGAGGCGCGCCGGCGCGATGCTGCCGGGCGGCGGCATCAGAACCTTTTCGCGGGCGCGGAACGCGACGGCGCCGAAGACACGACGCATCGGCTGGGCGAAGCTCGCGGCCGTGTACTGGGCGGCCGGGCTCGGATCCGGAAAGCCGCAATCCCAGGCCGGTGCGCGACGCAGCGCACGCGAAGCGAAGCGGTGGATCACCAGCACCGCAAGCAGGGCGGAGATCGCGATGAACGCGAACACCAGCAGGCCGTTGTACGAACTGCGGCTCTCGGCGATCGGCACGATCGACAGCCATGGCACATGCATCTGCACCGGCATGCGCGCGCCGAGCAGCGATGCGACGGACGGCGCCAACGCATCGATCATCACGCCGGGCAGAATGCCGAACAGGAGACACAGCGTCGCGAAGAGGCCCATGGCGATGAGCGAGATCCGATCGACCTCACGTGCCGCGTTGCACACCTCGGACCGCGCCCGGCCCAGGAAGGTGACGCCGAACGCCTTGACGAAACAGGACGCGACCAGCGCGGCCGAAAGCGCCAGCACCGCGCCCACCGCCGGCACCATGACCTTGAGGCCCCATTGCGGCAGCTCGGGACTCAACAGTATCGCCTGGAAGGTCAGCCACTCCGAGACGAACCCGTTGAGCGGCGGCAGCGCCGAGATCGCCACGCAGCCGACCAGGAAGGTGAAGCCGGTCGCCGGCATGCGGTGGATCAACCCACCGAGGCGGTCCATGTCGCGCGTGCCGGTTGCACTCAGCACCGCGCCGGCGCCGAAGAAGAGCAGGCTCTTGAACAGCGAATGGTTGAGCACGTGGAACAGCGCCGCGGTGAGCGCCAGCGCGGCCGCCGCAGCGAAGCCGTTCGCCTGGAACGCGAGCGCGAGCCCGAGATTGACGAAGATGACGCCGATGTTCTCGATCGTGGAATAGGCGAGCAGGCGCTTGAGGTCCCGCTCCATCAGCGCGTGCAGGATGCCGAGCAGGGCGGTGGCGCCGCCGAGGAACAGCAGGATCATGCCTGCCCACCAGGAGGGTGCGGCGATCAGGTCGAAGACGACGCGGATGAAACCGTACACCGCGACCTTGGTCATCACGCCGCTCATCAGCGCCGAGACATGGCTGGGCGCCGCCGGATGGGCGAGCGGCAGCCAGACATGCAGCGGCACCAGGCCGGCCTTGGAGCCCGCACCGAGCAGCAGCAGCGCCAGCGCGACCGGCATCACCCAGGGCGCGTGGGTGGCCGCGCGCATTGCCGCGAAGGTGTAGCCGCCCTCTGCCCCGGCGAGCAGGCCGAAGGCGAGCAGCAGCGCCAATGTGCCGAAGCTCGCCATGACCAAGTAGATGTAGCCGGCGCGGGCGTTCTCCTCGGCGCGGTGATGCGCCATCACCAGCGCCCAGGACGCCAGCGACATGAACTCCCAGGACAGCAGGAAGGTGAAGGCGTCATCCGCCAGCACCACGAGGTTCATGCCGGCGAGAAAGGCCGGAAAGAACGGCAGCACGCGCTGCGGCGCCTCCTCGTGTCGGCCGTAGCCGATGCCATAGAGGCTCGCCGCGGCGGCGCCGAGATTGATGACGACAAGGAAGAATGCGGCAAGCGCGTCGATGCGGAAGCGCGCGCCGATCCAGGGGATGCCGAGGGGCAGCGCGAGGGTGGCTGCCTGCCCGCCCGCAGCCGGCAGGTGGATGAGCGCGGACAGGACCGCGACCCCGCACACCGCGAGAGAGGCGCCGTAGACGAGCACGCGTCCCTCGTCAGCGCGCGCCCGCGCCACGCCCGCGATCGCCGTTGCGAGCAGGGCAGCCACCGACCACAGGGCGATCTGGACGGACATCCCCGGCGCCGGTCCTAGGGCTGGGCCCGCATGCGGTCAGGCCCCGTCATGGCGCGTCCGGACCCGCGCGATCCGATCGAGCCCGCGTCGGCTGCGCCGCGCGCAGCCTAACCCCGCGACCGCCGCCGACGCTCACCGCGCCCTCGCCGATCAGGTCGATGCCTGCCGCGTCGAGGGCTGCGACCAGCTTCATCAGCGAGTCGACATTGCCGCGGATGGCCCCGGTGCCGGATGCCTCCATGCGCTGGATGGTCGGCACCGACAGGCCCGACAGCTCGGCGAGCTGGCGTTGGTCGATGCCGAGCAGCGCCCGCGCGGCGCGCAACTGGGATGGCGTGATCACCGGCCCCCGCAGTCAGACGACAAGCTGGTTCAGAGTTTCAGTTTCACACGGCACTTCTGATATCTCAAGCGTCTTTCTTGCTGCTTGCGGCGCCATCTGGGCGCTGGCGTCTCAGCCTACCCCGCTGAGCTCGGGCAATCCCGCGCCAGCGGAGATCGATCTCTCGCCTTGCGGATCAGTCGCTCGCAGGCTCGGGCGAGCGGCGCCGTCATGGCCGCGCCTTCGATCCCGACATTGACGCGAACACCGCGCGGGATCAGCGTGACCGCGAGGCTGCCCAGGACATCCGACATGCCCGCACACCCCGTCGAGACCGCCGTCACGTCCGGGGTGGGCCACGACGTCCGGATCATCGCGCTGATCGGGACCGGCCATTTCCTGTCGCATTTCTACATGCTGTGCCTGCCGCCCCTGTTCCTGTCCTGGCGCGCGGAGTTCGACGCCTCCTTCGCCGAGCTCGGGCTTGCGGTCGCGCTGATGTCGGGCACCACGGCCCTGTTGCAGACGCCGGTCGGCTTCGCGGTGGACAGGCACGGCGCGCGCCCCTTCCTGGTCGGGGGCACGCTGCTGATGGCGCTGTCGATCTCGGCCATGGCCGGCGCGCCGGGGATCTGGGCGATCTGGGTGCTCGCCGTCCTGTCCGGCGTCGGCAATTCGGTGATCCACCCTGCCGACTACGCGATCCTCGCGGGCTCGATCGACAAGTCCCGCATGGGGCGCGCCTTCGCGATGCACACCTTCACCGGCAATCTGGGGTTCGCGCTCGCGCCCCCGGTGATCGCGGTGCTGGCCGCCGTGGTGGGCTGGCGGGCATCGCTGCTGATCGTGGGGCTGCTGGGCGTGCCGGTGATCGCGGCCATCCTCGTGCAGAGCCGGATCCTGCGCGACCAGGCGAAGCCCAGGGCCAGCGAGACCGGGCCGAATGGACGCGAGTTGCTGCTCTCCCGCCCCATCCTTCTGTTCTTCGGCTTCTTCCTGCTCTCCTCGATGGCCGGATCGGGGATCCAGGCCTTCGTGATCACCGTGCTCGGCCAGCTCCGGGGCACGCCGATGGCGGTCGCCTCGATGGTGCTGACCGGCTACATGGTCGGCGCGACGGGCGGCACGCTGGTGGGCGGCTGGGTCGTGGATGCGACCAGGCGCAGCCTGATGGGCTTCGTGATGGTGCTGACCCTGTTCGCGGCGGCGATGATCCTCGCCCTCGGGGTGATGCCGATGCCGGAGCTGATGCTGCCGGTGGTGGCCTTGCTGGGGGGCGTGGCGATGGGGGCGTCGCGTACGCCCCGCGACATCATGCTGAAGGATGCCTCGCCGCCCGGTCAGATCGGCAAGGTGTTCGGCTTCGTCTCGTCCGGATTGCCGCTCGGCAGCGCGGTCATGCCGGTGCCGCTCGGGTTTCTGATCGACCTCGGGCATCCGGAGCTCGTGCTGCCGGTGGTCGCCACGATTCTGGTGCTGTCGCTGTTCTGCGCCGGATTGGCGCAATCGGGGACGAGGGCTGGCCGCCGGGTGACGCCGGCGGCTGCAAAGTGAGGGGGGCGGCGCGAATGCTGCACCGCTCCTGCGCGTGTGAGCGGGCCGCCGAAGTCCACCGTCCGACGATCCGAGTTCACGCCGCCACAGGCTTGTGCTCGACGCCCTTCTCGTCGAGCAGCGCGACAAGCTCGCCCGACTGGAACATTTCGGTGACGATGTCGCAGCCGCCGACGAACTCGCCCTTCACGTAGAGCTGCGGAATCGTCGGCCAGTTGGTGAACTGCTTGATGCCCTCGCGGATGCCGGGGTCCTCCAGCACGTTCACGCCCTTGAACTTCACCCCCAGGTGCATGAGGATCTGCACGACACGTGCCGAGAACCCGCATTGCGGGAACATCGGCGTACCCTTCATGAACAGCACCACCGGGTTCTCGGTGATGTCGGCCTGGATGCGCTCGAAGACGGGGTTCGACATCGGTTCGGTTCCTGGTCCCGTGTGGTGGTTCAGTCCTGCGGCGGGCTCGTTTGCAGCGCGAGGGCGTGCAGCGCCCCGCCCATCCGGCCCTGGAGCGCGGCATAGACCATCTGGTGCTGCTGCACGCGCGTCTTGCCCCTGAAGGCGGCGGAGACGACGGTGGCGGCGTAGTGGTCGCCGTCGCCGCGCAGATCCTCGACCGTCACCTGCGCGTCCGGCAGGCCCGCCTTGATCAGCGCCTCGATCTCCGCCGCCGACATCGGCATCGCCGGTCCGTCCCCTCAGGCCATGTATGCGGGCAGCCACGACGCGTGGACCTGCCTCAACCGCCCGACGGATATGGAGAACGCCCCCGTGAGTGTCAAACCCGTCCCTTCCGCGAGGCCGAGCAGCGCCGCGGGCACCCCGGCGGCGGCGGCCTCGGCCATCAGCGCACGGCCGTCGGCCACCGCGAGCACGTAGCGCGCCTGATCCTCGCCGAACCAGAAGGCGTGCGCGGGGATCGGGTCCGGGGCGGGCAGCAGGGTCGCACCGACGTCGCCGGCGATCGCCATCTCGGCTACCGCCACCAGCAGCCCGCCATCCGCGACGTCGTGGCAGGCGCGCACGCGGCCCGCCAGGATCATCCGCCGGACGAAATCGCCGTTGCGGCGCTCTGCCGCGAGATCGACCGGCGGCGGCGCGCCCTCCTCGCGGTCCGCGATCTCGCGCAGCCACAGCGACTGGCCGAGATGCCCGGCCGTCGCGCCGATCAGCACGAGGTCGAGGCCCGGCGCGAGCGCGAGCCCGACCGCCTGCGCGGCGTCCTCGAGCACGCCCACGCCGCCGATCGCCGGGGTGGGCAGGATCGGCCTGCCGTCCGTTTCGTTGTACAGCGAGACATTGCCGGACACGCCCGGGAAGTCGAGCGCGCGGCAGGCGGCCGCCATGCCGCGCACCGCCGCGGCGAACTGGCCCATGATGCGCGGCCGTTCCGGGTTGCCGAAGTTCATGTTGTCGGTGATGGCGAGCGGGCGCGCGCCCACCGCGGTGAGGTTGCGCCACGCCTCGGCGACCGCCTGC
>CALKJX010000283.1 GCA_937995555.1 uncultured Elioraea sp. | reverse complement strand
GCCGCCGCCCTGGCTGATCGTGCGCACGGAGGTGCGCAACCCCTCGCCGTTGATCGCCGGCGCGATCGCGGCGGCGAGGCAGGCGAGCGAGGCGTGGTCGTTGGTCTGGCACGAATACGGATCGGGATCCTCGGTGCCGAGCAGCGTCTGCAGCCGCTTGAAGGCCGGGCTCGCGACATCCGGGCTCGGCGCCCAGGTGACAGTGCCGTTGGTCACCTCGGCCGGCAGGGAGTCGAGCAGGCGCTGGTTCACGGCATAGGCCGGCGCGACCTTGCCGCCGGTCCAGCCGGCGCGGAACAGCTCGCGCAGCAGGATGGTCACGTCGGGCGTGTAGCCGTTGAGGAAGATGGTGTCGGGCCGCGCGCGCAGCGCCTGGTCCACCTCGGAGCGGAAGACCGTCTTGTCGCGGTCATAGATCACCTGGCCCGCGACCTTGCCGCCGTATTTCGGCATCTCGCGCTCGAGGATGACGCGGTTCGGTTCGGCGAACGGCGTCTGCGCGGCGAGGATGAAGATGTTCTTCACCCCGCGCCCGCCGAGGAACTCGGCGAGCTTGGTGATCTGCAGGGTCGAGTTGGGCTGGGTGCGGATGATGAAGCCGCGATGCGGCAGCTGGGTGATGCTGTCGGCGCCCGAGACGGTGAACAGCATGGTCCGGCTTTCCCAGCACAGGGGCGCGACGGCGGTGGTCACCGCGGAGGCCCAGGTGCCCATGATGGCGACGACGCGATCGACGTCGATCAGCTTGCGCGCGGCGCGCACGGCGGCGTCGGGGTTGGTCTGGGTGTCCTCGCCGAACAGCTGCACGCGGCGGCCGTTGATGCCGCCGGCGCCGTTCACCGCCTCGATCACGCCCTCGATCGCCTTGCGCATCGAGGGGCCGTAGGGCCCGCCGGCGCCGGTCAGCGGGTTCAGGGCACCGAGGCGGATCGGGTCGCCCTGGGCGCGGAGGATGGCGGGCGCAGCGAGCGCGGCGGCCGTCCCGGCCAGCAGCGCGCGGCGGTTCAGACGGACGAGCATGGGTGGTCTCCCTGGGGACTGCCGACCGATGATGACGCGGAATCAGCCGCCGAGGAAGATTCGTCGCACATCCGCGTCGGACGCGAGGGCGGCGGCCGCGCCCTCGCGGGCGTTGCGCCCGTCCACGAGGATCACGCCACGGCGGGCGATCGAGAGCGCCTCCAGCGCGTTCTGCTCGACCATGGCGATGGCGGTGCCCTCGGCGTTGATGCCGCGGATGGTGTCGAACAGCGCCTCGGCCGCGACGGGTGAGAGCCCGGCCGAGGGCTCGTCGAGCAGCAGCACGCGCGGTTCCACCATCAGTGCCATCGCCATCGCCAGCATCTGGCGCTGCCCGCCGGAAAGGGTGCGCGCGGCCTGGCGGCGCTTCTCGGCGAGAATGGGGAAGCGGGCGAAGATCGCCTCGATTCGGCGGGGCGTCTCCTTCGGCTGGATGAAGCCGCCCATTTCGAGGTTCTCGCGCACCGACATGGTGGGAAAGACGTTCTGCTCCTGCGGCACGAAGGCGATCCCGCGCGCGGCGATCTCGCGCGGGGGGTGGCCGGCGATGGCGCACCCGTCGAGCGTGATCGATCCGGCGGAGGGGACGAGGATGCCGGCGATCGCCTTCAGCAGCGTGGACTTGCCCGCGCCGTTCGGGCCGATGACGGCGACGACCTCGCCCGGGTGGACATCGAGATCCACGCCCTTGAGGATCATGTCGGCGGCGGCATAGCCGGCGACCACGCCGCGGGCTGAGAGCAGCGGCGCGGTCATGCGGAGGCGAAGCGGCGGCCCATGTAGGCTTCCTGCACGGCGTGGTCGGCGGCGATCGTTGCGAAGTCGCCCTCCGCGAGCTTGCGGCCTTCGGCCATGACGATGACGGGCGCGCAGAGGCGCGCGATCGCGTCCATGTGGTGTTCGATGATGAGGAAGGTGAGGCCTTCGTCGCGCAGCCGCATCAGGTGGTCGCCGATCTCGGCGGCGAGGGTGGGGTTCACGCCGGCGATCGGTTCGTCGAGCAGGATGAGCTTGGGGTCGGTCATGAGCGCGCGGCCGATCTCGAGCAGCTTCTTCTGCCCGCCCGAGAGTTCCGACGCCGGATTGTTCGCGACGCGCAGCAGGTTCAGACGCCGGGCGGTTTCGATGGCGCGTTCGAGCAGTTCGGATTCGCGGGTGCGTGCGCTGCGCGAGGGAAGGATGGCGAGGGGCAGCGATTCGCCTGGCTGGCGTGCGCCGTAGAGCATCAGGTTCTCGAGCACGGAGAGGCGAGGGAAGCCTCGGGCGATCTGGAAGGTGCGGACGAGGCCCAGGCCAGTGATGCGGTCGGGGCGCAGGCCGGTGATGTCGGTGCTCTCGAAGTGGACGGTGCCGGAGTCGGGCGGGAAGAGGCCGGTGATGACGTTGAAGGCGGTGGTCTTGCCGGCGCCGTTGGGGCCGATGAGGCCGGTGATGGTGCCGGCTTCGACGTCGAGGTCGAGGCCGGTCAGGGCGTGGACGCCGTAGAAGCTGCGGGTCAGGCCGCGGACTTCGAGCAGGGGCATGGCGAGGACACGGGGGGATCGCGGCGCGAGGAAAAGGGCGGGCTCTGGCGGATCCGCGCCGGCCTTCTCCTGGCCGGACGGTGTTCGGTTGCCGGAGGCCAGGGGCCATCGCCCGGTTCCAGC